>DATFLS010000353.1:0-13420 GCA_035267465.1 bacterium | reverse complement strand
TTAAATTCCGTTCCTCATAAAGTTCGTGTAATTTGAAATTAGTGTGGGGTGAAACAGGAAAAGCGTCCTGATTGATCGGGGCGCTTTTTCACATTTGGGAACAATTACTGAATTTTTAGGGCAGCGGATTTTCCTGGGGGACCGCGAAGTTCCGTAGGTCTGCTGCAGAAAAGCGTTGCGATCTTATCGGGAACGCCATAATGCCGTATCAGTCTGGTAATCTTCCCTTCACATCTTCTTTTCCGAACGGGCCGGGAGCAGCAATCAACTCTCTGGCATTGTCGAGCTGCCGCCAGATATTCCAGAGAGCAACTCCACGGATCCGACCGTCCTGTAAATAGTAGATAGTCCCTTCCCGAAATTCCGTTTTCCAGTCCTCCACGATCTCCATGTCGGACCGCATTTCGCCAACTGCCTGGTAGCTCAGATCAAACAAATCGGAATAGAAAGATGGCAAGTGACTGTAGGATTGGGCTGCTCCGGCCATATTCAGTCCGGCGGTCAGGCCCTGCATATTGGCATTCTCCTCGTGTTCGACCCGTATCCGCTTCCCGAGCGCGGCATTGTAAAACCGGGCCACATCACCGGCTGCATAGATGTCGGGACGCGAGGTCTGAAGATATTCATTTACTATGATTCCGTTGTCAATCTCGAGTCCGGCCGCTTCGGCCAGCCCGGTATTGGGGGTGATCCCCAGGCCGGCGATCACTGTGTCTGCCTTCAGCATGGTTCCGCTGTGGGTAGTGACCTGATATCGCGATGCTGCTTTCGTCACCGAGGACACCAATTCCCCGGAGAGCACTTCCACTCCTTTCTCCTGATAATAAGAATTAAGGAATTGCGAAACCGTGTCCGGGAATATCCGGCCGCAGAGACCGGATTCAGGAAAAATTATGGTGACACGCTTCTCCTGTTCGTTCAGGGCAGCGGCGATCTCGGATCCGATAAATCCGCCCCCGATCACTGCAAAGGATTCGAGCGACTCCACTTTTTGAGCAAGCGTCTGGTAATCCTGGTAAGTCCGGAAGTAAATAAGATCTTCCGGGGCGTCCGGCAAATGGATTGGAGAGCCGCCGGCGGCGAGGAGTAATTTTCCGTACCTATATTCTCCGCCGGCGTCATCACGTACGACTTTCTCATCCGGATCGATGGCAACAGCCCGGGTGGACAGGTGCAGAGTCACGTCCTGCGAATCGGTGTTCCGCCAGATGAATTTCTCCTTCATCCCTTTCCACAACCCTTTGGACAGGGGTGGTCTGTTGTAGGGGGGATCCGGCTCTGTGCTCAACATCCCGATACTTCCCGAGTCGTCTTCCTGCCGGATTCCTTTCACTGCAGCATCTGCAGTCATTCCGCCGCCAATGATCAGGTAGGTGTATTCTGGCATAGCAACCCTCTCGTATTGTTGTCGTTTATTGAATGTAATTATAGAAAAATGGAAGGAGTTCTTCAATCGCCAGGATTTACATCCGATGCATAACGCGTTGAACTACGGAGTTTGCAACAGGGAATACAGCCGTGATGCTTTTATAATTGGCAATTTTTCACTCCATGCTCTATATTTCCACTGATGTTTCTAACAGGAACATTTCCGGTGAACGATAACGATCAAATCTACACGAAACTGAGGAGAAGTAAGATGAAACGACTATATATCACTGGCCTCATTCTCCTGATTGGCGTGCTTGCTTCTGCACCCATAACGGGACTGGAGCATCCGCCCACCCAGCAGACCATTTACGATTTCACTATGAAAAATATCGATGGAGAAGACGTCTCGCTGGCCGAGTTCAGAGGGAAAGTCGTGCTGGTGGTGAACGTCGCCAGCAAATGTGGCTTTACTCCCCAGTATGAAGGGCTGCAGGATCTGTATGAAGAGTACCAGGAACGTGGTCTTGTTGTCCTGGGCTTCCCGGCGAATAATTTCGGCAACCAGGAACCAGGTTCCAACGATCAGATTCAGGAGTTTTGCACGTTGAATTACGGGGTCACTTTTCCGATGTTCGCGAAAATATCGGTCAAGGGGGCGGATCAGCATCCGCTCTACAGCTACCTGACCAGCAAGGAACTTCATCCGGATTTCGGCGGTGAAATCACCTGGAATTTCAACAAGTTCTTGATCGGCCCCGACGGTACAGTTTTGAATCGGTTTGCCTCCAAGGATGAGCCGAAGAGCGAGAAGGTGGTTCAGGCTATTGAAGCCGCTCTATGAAGCAGCGGGTGCTCTGCATCGGTGAAGTGCTGTGGGACTCGCTGCCGTCAGGATTGTTTCCGGGCGGCGCTCCGTTCAATGTGGCGATCCACCTGCGTTCGCTGGGGGCAGAAGTGGTGTTCGTCAGCCGGGTGGGGGATGACGAACTGGGCGGAGAAATCCGGCGCCGTATGCAGCAGCGCCGGCTCCCACCGGAGCATCTCCAGATCGATGACACCTGGCCGAGCGGGTTCGTGCTGGTGACCTCGGGAAGCTCGGAGGAACCGGAGTACGATATTCTGAAACCCGCCGCCTGGGATGCCATAGAATTCACCGATGATCTGGCGCAGCTGCTGGCACGGGTGGATTATCTGGTCTGCGGCAGCCTCGCTCAGCGTGAGAACCCCTCCCGACAGACCATACAGCGGTGCCTCTCCCAGGATGTGGTGACGATTTTTGACGTGAATTTGCGCCCGCCCTATGACTCGCAAGCCGTCGTGGAATCAACCCTGGAGAGAGCGGATCTTGTCAAATTGAACGTGCAGGAGCTCACCACGTTTATCTCCCGGTTCGATCTGAATACTGATTTTCGGCACGCCATCACATCTCTGGCTGATAAATTCGGGTGCCGCTCCGTCTGTGTGACCAGGGGAGAGGAAGGAGCCATACTCTATCACGAAGGAGGATGGTTTAATCACCCCGGTTAAGCGGTGGATAACGTGGACGCAGTCGGAGCGGGAGATGCCTTTCTGGCCGCCATGATTTCCCGGCTTTTTCTGCAGCAGACTGATGCGGGGGAAGCCCTGGATTTTGCCAATAAAGCCGGAGCGTTTGTGGCGACCCAATTCGGTGCCACCCCGGAGTTAATCCCCGGGAACATCAACCTGATCGCGAACAAAAACGCCTATCCTGAATAATCGGCAGAGCGCTGCTCCTGTCGCACCTGGCACTATTTGCTGTCTTCTGGGGAATGCCCGGCTATCGGGTTTGGATTGATTGTCTTCACTTCCCGGGCGGCGAAAAAATGAATCGTGCTCTCTCACTGGGCCAGCGGGTAGTTCTCGTTGTCTGTTGATCTGGTGCAGCCTACAATAGGTTTGCATAACGGACAACGAAATTGTATTTTGATTCGATGCGTATGACAAACGTTTCTGCATGAGTTCATAAGGAGTGTACGTATGTCTGGTCATTCCAAGTGGAGTACGATAAAACGGAAGAAGGAGAAAGAAGATCAGCGGCGGGGAAAGATTTTCACCAAGCTGATTAAAGAGATTACCGTCGCTGCACGTCTTGGTGGAGGGGATCCCGAGACCAATCCCCGGCTGCGCACTGCCATCGACGATGCAAACAACGCGAATATGCCCAAGGATAATATCAAAAAGGCTATTCAGCGTGGGACCGGCGAATTACCCGGAGTTTCCTATGAAGATATGACGTATGAGGGCTACGGTCCGAATGGAACGGCGTTGTACATCGAAACCACGACTGATAATAAGAACCGCACCGTTTCGGAGATTCGGCATATTCTCGACAAACACGGCGGCAGTCTGGGGGAATCCGGCAGTGTGGCCTGGGTGTTCGATCGCAAGGGCGTAGTCTATGTGTCCAAAGAAGGTGTCAGCGAGGATGATCTGATGCTGGTGGGCCTGGAGCATGGCGCGGAAGACATCAATGAGGAAGAAGAATTCTTTGAAGTGATTTGTCTCATGGAAGAATTCCATCACCTGAAATCCGGACTGAAAGAGGCGGGTTTCGTTATTCCGGAATCCGAGTTACAGCAAATTCCCAAAAATACCATAGATGTCACCGGTTCGGATGCCCGGAAACTGATGAATTTGCTGGAAGCCCTCGAAGACCATGATGACGTCCAGAATGTCTGGTCGAACGCAGATCTGGATGAAGAAACTCTCCGGGAACTGCAGGCTTCCTGAGCGATTGCATGCGACTGATTGGCATTGATCCGGGCCTTCGCTGCACCGGATACGGAATTATTGAGTTCACCGGCAAGCATCCCACATTAATCCAGTACGGAACCATCACGACCGATTCCGGCCATTCGTTTTCACGCCGGCTCCAGACCGTGTATGACGATGTGTCTGATGTACTGCGGGAATACCATCCGGACGAGTTTGCCATTGAAGAAGCATTCTACAGCAAAAACGCCCGGACTGCCTTGCAGCTGGGTCACGTACGCGGAGTGGCCATGCTGGCTGCAAGGCATGCCCGGGTTCCGGTGAGTGAATACTCTGCCAAAAAAATTAAACTCGCACTGACCGGCCGGGGGAGTGCAACCAAAGAACAGGTGCAATATATGGTGAAGACCCTTTTGCACCTGAAAGATCCACCCCATCCGGTGGATGCCTCTGATGCACTGGCCTGTGCTCTTTGCCATCATCAGCAAATTCAACTGCAAGTTTCCTCATAATCAGCCATGTATGAATACATAAAAGGCACCCTGATTCGGAAGATGCCCAATTCCGCAGTGATCGATGTCCAGGGCGTCGGATATTTGCTGGAGATATCGATCAATACGTTCGAGGCGCTCCCCCGGGTCAATGAATCGTGCCAGTTGCTGACGTATCTATATGTTCGCGAGGATGCCCAGCGATTATACGGCTTTGGTACCGGAGAGGAGCGGAACCTCTTCCTGGAGCTGACCAGCGTGTCGGGTATCGGACCGAAAGTGGCGCTGGGAATTTTATCCGGAGGGACGGTCGAGGAAGTCCGGCAACGCATCCTGGATGAGGACGTCTCCGCATTGAAACGCTTTCCCGGTATCGGACCGAAGACGGCGAAACGGATCATCCTCGAGCTGCGCGAAACGCTGACTCCCAGCGATGAAATCGGAGTATCCGGGGATGGCGCCGGGACTTCGATAAATCAGGAGGCGGTGCTGGCACTCGAATCGCTGGGATACAGCAGAACGCAGGCCGAAAAATCCGTTAAAACCACACTCAAGCAGGATGAAGGAATTGACAATTCCGAAAAGCTTATTAAACGAGCCCTCAAGACATTATAAAATGGGAATGACCCTTCGAGCCTGCAGGCGGGATCAGGCCTGTACGCTTCAGGCGAGATTATCGCTGACACAATAGTAGAGCACGAATTCAGTGATTTGCCGCCATCCGATGAGCCCGGCGGATCAAAAGTAATGTAAGAGGAGAGCAGGTATGCCAAAAAAGACCGCCCTGTATTCAGTTCATGAGCAGCTGGGAGCGAAGATTGTAGAGTTCGGCGGATATCTGATGCCGGTGCAATACGAGAGCATCGTTGATGAGCATAAGCAAGTGCGGACCTCCGTCGGGATGTTTGATGTCTCCCATATGGGTGAATTTCTGGTGTCGGGGAGTGGTGCGGAAGCATTTCTGAATCATCTCACCGTCAATGACGTGGTAAAATTGACTCCGGGGCAAGCGCAATATACGGTGATATGTTATCCGGATGGCGGCATTGTGGACGATCTGTTAATCTACAAATATGAGACGCATTTCATGATGGTGGTGAACGCGGCCAACATAGCGAAGGATTGGGAATGGATCGCTGAGCGGAAGCAGGGTGATGTGACACTGGAGAATCGGAGTGATGGCATTACCTTACTTGCGATCCAGGGCCCGGATTCCAGGGACGTTTTACAAAAAATTGTCCCGTCGGATCTGGCTCAACTCAAGTTTTATCGTTTTTTTGAGGGCGAGATAGTTGGCATTCCGGCGACTATTTCCCGTACCGGTTACACCGGCGAACTGGGCTATGAGGTGTATATCGATGCCGAACGCTCCGAACATCTCTGGGAGAATATTATAGATGCGGGTCGGGAATGCGACCTGAAGCCGGTCGGGCTGGGTGCGCGGGATACCCTGCGTTTGGAAGCAGGGCTTTGCCTGTATGGGAATGACCTCGATGAATCGACCAACCCGATCGAGGCGGGACTCGGCTGGATCACCAATTTGCACAAAGATGATTTCATCGGATTGGAAGCCCTGCGGAAAGTGCAGGAGGAGGGCCCGGAACGAAAATTAGTGGGATTCGAGATCATGGGCCGTGGCATCCCCCGGCACGGTTATCCGATAACGTTCAGTGGCAACGAGATCGGCATCGTGACATCGGGAACCCAGTCACCGATGCTCGAAAAGGGTATCGGCATGGGATATGTTCCGCCGGAATACGTGAATCCCGGCACGACGTTCAATATCAAGGTGCGAAACCGCGAAATTCCGGCCAAAGTGGTGGAGATGCCTTTCTACACCAGTCAATCAAACTTCTGAACTGAGCTGATCGCCAGGAATCTTCCGGAACCTAAAGCGCAGGGCTGGGGTTAACGAACTGTTGACATCAATGGTAGCTGATGCTATAATAGCACAGAATTGGTTCAAATAGTGTGTTTGGAAATTTATGTCTGACAGGCAGCGAGAATTACTGGGATTACTGTTACTGACCCTCGGGATCCTTATCTTCTTAAGCTTAATTTCGTACAATCCCGGTGAAGAACCGACCATCGCGGCGAATGTCGCAATTCACAACTGGATGGGTGTTGCCGGAGTGATCGCGTCCAGCGCGCTGGTCCGGTATACCATCGGGTATGCCTCCATCATCATTCCCATACTTATCATGCTGTACGGATTCTGGATTCTGGCCCGGAAAAAATTCGGTCCGTTGCTGCGATTCACTGCGTGTACGCTGCTGCTCGGTGTAATAGCGGCAACCGTTCTGGGATTACCGGATGCAGTCAGGGAAAGCGGTGTGTCGTATGAATACCGGTACAGCGGATTGGTGGGCGGGGTGGTTGCCCGGGTGTGCCACGATTTTCTGGGACTCTGGGGAACACTGATCGTCCTGACGGCTGGCACGGTCATGGTCTTCCGGGGATATTTCAGCTGGAGTCTCTATTCGCCCGTCGAGCTGTTTGCCGGGCATATCGAAGCGGCGTTTCGAACGATTCGAGGATGGTGGCGGGCATGGCTTCGCAGTCCGGAAGTTGAAGTTCATACGCCGGAAGATCCGTCCCGGACGCGGTCGCATGTGGAAACCGATCATGCGCAGCGGGTACTGGAGAAGCTCCGTGGCGATTATCAGGAGCGCTCCGGGGCACGGTCCGATTCCATGCAAGAAGTCCCTTCTGCACGAGATATGCCACCGGAAGAAGTCAAGGGGACGTCCGAACTTGAGTCTTCGTCGCCGGAGGTGGAAGAAGCTCCGGACCAGGCGGAGCATCCAGTGGATCAGTCCGGACAAGCGTATTCCATGGGCAAGGAAGTAATCGAGGAGGAGGTGGATTATGACGCGCTGCGTGAGAGCGTGCGGCGACGGGAATATCAGTTGCCTTCGGCTGATTTGTTGATCGCCCCGGACGAGATCGAAGAAGGGGCGACCCGGGAGGAACTGGTAGAGAACGCAGATCTCCTGGAACGATCCCTGAAAGAATTCGGTGTAGAGGCTCAGGTAGTCCACATCGCTCCGGGGCCGATTATCACCAGATATGAGCTGGAGCCCGCAACAGGCGTACGCATTAATAAATTTACCGCACTGGCGGATGATCTGGCGCGGGTGATGCGTGCTTTGCGGGTGCGGGTGCTCGCTCCCATCCCCGGGAAAGCCGCAGTTGGCATTGAGATCCCCAACAAGCATGGATCCACGGTGTACCTGAAGCATATCATCAACTCCAACGCTTTTACTACCAGGGAAGGGATGCTGAATCTCGCCGTCGGCAAAACCACATCGGGAGAAGCCTATGTGACCGAACTGTCGCGCATGCCGCACTTGCTGATTGCAGGAGCGACGGGTTCGGGAAAGTCCGTCTGCATCAATTCGATGATCATCAGCCTCCTGTATCAGGCCAAGCCGCATGAGCTCAAGTTTGTCCTGATTGATCCCAAGAAATTGGAGCTTTCGGTCTACCAGGATCTTGCCGGTTATCATCTCATCACCAGTGAGGATATCGACGAGGATGTGATCACCACGCCGAAAAATGCGGTGACCGCACTGCGAGCAGTCGAGATTGAAATGGAGCATCGATATGAAGTGCTGGCGGATTCCACGGTGCGCGATATTCGTGAATACAATCGGCGGGTAGAAGAAGGGGAAATTGAAGGTGATACCCTTCCGTACATCGTCATTGTAATTGATGAACTGGCTGACCTGATGATCACGGCTGCCAAAGAAGTGGAAGAACCGATTTCCCGGCTGGCCCAGATGGCCCGGGCTGTGGGTATCCATTTAGTTATTGCGACCCAGCGGCCGTCCGTCGATGTATTGACCGGTGTTATCAAGGCGAACTTCCCTGCGCGGATCGCGTTTCAGGTGGCTTCGAAAACAGATTCGCGGACGATTCTGGACGCCAATGGAGCGGAAAAGCTGCTGGGGAAAGGTGACATGCTTTTCCAACCGCCTGCGCAGCCCGAACCCATCCGACTGCACAATGCCTATGTGAGCCTCGATGAGATCGAGGCGGTGCTTGAGCATATCAACACTCAACCCAAGGCACATGAGCTGGAATTGCCGACGCTGACCGAAGCCAGTGAAACCACCTCATTTACAGTCGGGGACGAGCGGGACGAGCTCTTCTACCAGGCGCTCAAGCTGGTTGTCACCCATCAGCAGGGTTCCATCTCGCTGTTACAGCGACGTCTCAGAATCGGATACTCACGGGCGGCCCGGATTATGGATCAGCTGGAAGAAGCCGGCATCGTCGGAGGACATGAGGGAAGCAAGGCGCGGGATGTTCTCGTTGATGAGGCGTTCATCGAACAGCTGGAGAAAGGCGATGTGCAGGTCTGAGTACTGTCCGTTTGCCGACAATTTCATCCTGCCTGGTTTTCCCCCGGCAATGACCGCCGGTTGGTGGGAGACCTCTCAGAACCGGTCACCTTGATGTGATCCACTTCAGCTGAAATGATCAACATTCCCTTTTGTTATTTTCGGTTTAAGTCCGGACGAAGATTTTTTATCTTTACAAAATGAAGGAAAAAGCAAAAGTCATGAAGCATATCATTGTCCCGCTGCTGCTTGGTTTGTTTGCGAGCTTTGCCGATGCAGCAATTTCAGCCAATCAAGTTATCGAGAGGGTGCAGCATCATGCCGTTACTGACACGCCGCTGCGGGTGAGCTTTCAGCAGATATTTGAATGGAAGTTGACCGGAAATGTCGAAGATGTTCGCGGAGAAATGATGCTGGACGGTCTGGATAAATTCCGTATCACCACCCCGGATCAAACCATTGTCAGCGACGGGCAAACCATGTGGACCTATTCCCGGTTGGAGAATCAGGTATTGATTGATAATGTACAGAAAGATTCGCAAACCCTGATGCCGAAGGATATTCTGTTCTCGTACACGCAAGATTATGAAGCCATGGTGTGGCAGCAAGATATCCGGTTTAATGGCGAACCGGCGCTGATATTACGCTTGCTTCCCAGAGACGAGGACAAATATATACAGGAAACACAGGTCTGGGTGAATACGGAATCCTGGAAACCGATGCAAATCCAGTTCACCGATATCAATGAGAACGAAACAGTGTACACCATCAATTCGATTGAGGAGGATCCGGCAATTTCGGACACCACATTTGCGTTTGAACCCGATACAACAATGGAAGTGATCGATGTTCGATGAATCCCCGACAGCACTTGAAACCCATCGTGAGGCCAAACAGACCCGTGAAGCAAAATGGTATGCACTCTACTGTAAGTCCCGCCATGAAAAAAAGGTCGCCCGGCAATTAGATGAGAAAAATATCATTCACTACCTGCCCCTGAAAATGGAGGTTCGGCAGTGGAGTGATCGCAAGAAGCAGGTGGAGCTCCCGTTATTCCGCGGATATGTCTTCGTTCATATCTCGCCTTCAATGCAAATTCCGGTACTGGAGACGTACGGGGCTGTCACCTTCGTGAAATTCGGTGGAGAGCTGGTTCCCATCCGGGACGAACAGATCGAAGCGGTGAGGGTCATCGAAAAATACGGAGTGGGACTCCGCCAGGAGAACGAGAAGCTGCAGTTGCAGGATCAGGTGCGCGTTACCGGAGGGCCCTGCAAGGGACTGGAAGGCTATCTCGTGCATAAAAAGAACAATGACCGGTTCGTAGTCATGATTGATTCGCTCAGGCTGATGGCCTCCGTGGAAATCGAGCGGACGTATCTGGAGAAGATCGAGTAAGATGACCATTGCGTTGTATGTCGGCGGCACTTCCGCAGAGAGAGATGTCTCTATCATCTCAGGGAAATATATCGGAGAGGCACTCGAACAGCTGGGAAATTCAGTTTTGTATGTCGATCCGGCGCTGCCACCGGAAGAAATCGGCAGTGCGCTGCAGGAAAAGTCCACCATCGAGGAAACTCCCCCTGAAACAAACCCGAAAGAGACGGGGAATCACTTCAATATTTTTCGACTGTTATTGGATGACCGGATCGCCGCCTGTGATTTCCATTTTATCGGGCTCCATGGAGGGATCGGGGAAAACGGTCTCCTGCAGGGGATGTTCGAGCATCTGGGCTATCGATTTAACGGGCCCGGATACTCCGCCAGCGCCGTGGCGATGAACAAGCATCTGTCGAAACAAATGATGGTGTCGCAGGATATCCCCACACCGGAATGGCTGTATATTGAGCAATCGGACTGGCAGGCTTCTCAGCAGCAGGTGCGGGCCTATATCGAAGAGAAATTTACTCCTCCTGTCGTGATTAAACCGAATTCACAGGGATCCACAATCGGGCTCACCATTCTCTCCGAATTGGATGGACTCCGGCAGGCTCTGGAGAAGGCTTTCACCTATGATCGCCAGGTAATTGTGGAGCAGTACATCCCCGGAAGTGAAATGACAGCCGCCGTACTCGGAGAAGAAGCTTTGCCGCTGATCAGGATAAAACCCAAAAGCGGGCTGTACGATTACACGAGCAAGTATTCGGAAGGGCGGACGGAATACGAAGTGCCTGCGAAGGTCGGCGATGAGGTTACTACTCGCATGCAGCAATATGCTCTCCGGTTTTTCCACAGCCTCGGAGCGACCGGATACTCCCGGGTGGATTTTCGACTCACCGACGCGGACGAACCGTTCTGTCTGGAACTGAATACTCTCCCCGGTATGACGGCAACCAGCCTGGTACCGAAAGCCGCCAGAGCCGCGGGGTTGTCTTTTGAGAAGCTGCTGGAGAAAATAATCGAACTTGGCCGGAATACATAAGTACATGCTAGAATTCTATAATACCCTGACCCGCAAGAAAGAGGCTTTCATTCCCATAGATGATAACTCCGTTCGGATGTACACCTGCGGACCCACCGTTTATAATTACGCGCACATCGGGAACTACCGCGCTTATATCTTCGAGGATTTGCTCCGGCGTTTCCTGAAATACAAGGGCTACGAAGTCATCCAGGTTATGAACATCACCGATGTGGACGATAAGATCATCCGGGATTCGACCGCCCGGGACATCGATTTCAGGACATTTACCGAGCCATACAAAGAAGCGTTTCTGGAAGATTTGCAGACCCTCCGGATTGAATCCGCGGAATATTATCCTGAGGCGACGGCTCATATCGGTGACATGGTGGAACTGGTGCAGCGACTCCTGGACAGGGGATATGCATACCAGACAGATGACGAATCCATTTACTACAGCATAGATAAGTTCCCGGAATACGGGAAGCTCTCGAATATCAACCCGGAAGAGATGCAGCGTGCCGAGCGGATCGCGGCGGATGATTATGATAAGGAGAGTATCCGGGATTTTGTGTTGTGGAAGGCCTGGAAACCCGAAGATAAAGATGTCTACTGGGAGACGCCGATTGGCAAAGGACGTCCGGGCTGGCACATAGAATGCTCCACTATGTCTATGAAATATCTTGGAGAACGTTTCGACATTCACACCGGAGGCGTGGATAACATATTTCCGCATCATGAGAATGAAATCGCCCAGAGCGAGGCGGCTACCGGCAAGCAATTTGTCAATTACTGGCTGCATTGCGAGCACCTGATTGTCGATGGCAAGAAGATGAGTAAATCCCTGGGGAACTTTTACACGCTGAAAGACCTTCTGGATCGCGGCTACGATCCGGTGGCAATACGGTACGTGTTGCTCACAACACACTACCGGCAGAAACTCAATTTTACTCTGGAGAAGCTGGACGAAGCATCATCTGCTATCGAGCGGTTGCGGGAGCTGGTGCGACATCTGGAAAAAATTACGCGTGACACGGGCGGAGATATCACCGATATACTTGCACAAACGGACACTGAGTTCGAGGCCGCGCTGGAGGACGATCTCAATATTGCCAGAGCGTTGGGGGCGGTATTTTCGCTGGGAAAGGAATTAAACAATCGCATTAACAACCAGTCCCTGAGTACTGAACTGGCCAGGAAGGCATTGGAACATCTCCGGAAATACGATAGTATATTCGCCGTACTGAAGCCAGCGGATCCGCGGGCCAGCGAGGTTCCGGCAAAGATTCGCCAGCTGGTGGAGGAGCGGGAGGGGGCGCGCCAACAGTGCGAGTATGCGACGGCGGATTCCCTGCGGGATCGAATTCACGAGCACGGGTATGCGGTCGAGGACACGCCGGACGGTCCGATTGTCAAACCGAGGCAACCGGGAAACGAATAATATCGCTTGACTTGAGAATTTTTTGTTATAACTTATTTAGCTGTTCTATCGGATAAAACCACCGGAGAAAAACGGGCGATAGAACCGATGATTTTTGAAAAGAGAGACCATGGGTAGCCACCATAGCTCAGCTGGTAGAGCACCTCACTTGTAATGAGGTGGTCGCGGGTTCGATTCCTGCTGGTGGCTCGTACTCTATCTGGGCAGGTACCGAAGCGGTCAACCGGGGCAGACTGTAAATCTGCTGGCATTTGCCTTCGGAGGTTCGAATCCTTCCCTGCCCACTGGCGCAGTGAATGGCGCTGGTCTGCGGGAGTAGCTCAGTTGGCTAGAGCATCAGCCTTCCAAGCTGAGGGTCGCGGGTTCGAATCCCGTCTCCCGCTCGCTTTTTGAACTATGCAGGGGCACGCATGTGTGACGGAAGGAATCACCTTGAAAGCCCAGGTGCCTGGCATGAACTTGTACACACCAGGTTTGTGCAATGCGAATATGGAACTGAGAAGCCCACGTAGCTCAGTCGGTAGTAGCACTTCCTTGGTAAGGAAGAGGTCACCGGTTCAAGTCCGGTCGTGGGCTCGCTGGATTTACAACCGAACACAGAATGCAGGAGGCAATCAGCATGTCAAAGAAAAAATTT
>DATFLS010000352.1:0-9946 GCA_035267465.1 bacterium | reverse complement strand
CAAACCATTATCCGGATTCGAGTCCATGGACTAGTAGCCTCGTTCTTTGTTGACGATATTATGCAATCGGTTACCGTTCAGATACCGGTTCAGATTTTTCCCGAAATCCCGGGAGGCCCATTCCACATATTCCGGAAAATTTCCAGAGATATGCGGGCTCAGCAACACATTATCGAGGTCAAAGAGCGGGGAAGTCGCCGGCAGAGGTTCCTGTTCGAAGACATCCAGCGCGGCTCCGGCGATCTCGTGATTTCGGAGCGCCCGCACTAATGCCTGTTCGTCCACGACCTTTCCCCGGGCGACGTTTATCAGATAGGCGGTGCTTTTCATCTCCTGCAACCGGCGGGCATCAATCAGGTGGAATGTTTCCCTGGTCAGGGGAACAGTGAGTACCACGTAATCGGTCTGTTTTAGCAGAGAAGAAAGTTTGGTTCTGGAAAGGAGCACATCGACTTCTGCGAACAGGTCGTCCGGTTGAACCGAGTACTTCGTCGCGATGACTTTCATGTTAAATGCTTTAGCTTTCGAGGCAACTTGTTGTCCGATGGCCCCGAATCCGACAATGCCGATTGATTTATTACTGAGCAGTGAGATTCTGGCGGCTAACTCCCATTGAGCCCACTGTCGGTTCGCTTTATATTCCTGAAATTCATTGACATTCTTGGCGAAATGGAGGATTTGGGCTATGACGAATTCGCTAGCGGGACCGGCATGAATGCCCCGGGCGTTGGTGACAATCACATCACTGGCTATTAATTCCGGAAAAATGGTGTGTTCGATTCCGGCGGTGCCAATGTGAATCCAGCTTAACCGGTCGGCTTTTCGAAAGGCTTCTCTGGGAATGGTATAGCAGGCGAGAATGTCAATTTCATCGGCGATTTCCAGCACATCCTTGGGATAGGGAGTGTGGAGAAATTCCACATCTTCCGGACGGACCAGTTCCTCTTTAACGATGTTGACAATATGCCTGAATTTGTTCGGTCGACGTGTGGTGTGAATCGCAATTTTCACACTCATGGCACTGTCCTCGCCTCTTCGCGGTGTGAGCTGATAGATAATCCCCACCGCCAGTGTACTCCATTTCTGTGTAGAACTTCATAAGATAATAAGAGAGATTTGTCGTTTGCAATTTAAAACCACAACACTTTCCCCGGCCGACCGGGGTCCCCCTCACACGGCAGCGAAGGTTGCTTTATTCGGCGTCTCTTCCCCATTGCGCTGCTGGGCTTTTCACTTGCAATTACAGGAGAGCCAAACTATATTCATTTCAGGTTTTTAATAGGCCTGATATGTGAATATGTGCTTGTAAATATTAAGCTTAAATTAATCCCTGAGAACGGCGAAAATATGGTGGAGCGTTATGGGAAAAGTTATTGCAATTGCGAATCAGAAGGGGGGAGTCGGGAAGACCACCACGGCGATCAATGTGGCTGCCGGGATGGGGGTGAGTGAGCTTAATACACTTCTCATTGATATTGATCCCCAGGCGAATGCGTCCTCGGGGATTGGGTTTGATGTGGCGAATGCGGAGCGGTCTATCTACGAGGTGCTCATCGAGGGCGAAGCCATCGGAAGAGTCGCGGTGGACACAGAGGTTCCGTATCTGAAACTCGTTCCGTCGAATCCGCGGCTGGTGGGTGCAGAGGTGGAGCTGGTGGGGATGATGAATCGGGAACGAATTTTGCAGAAGGCTCTGGAGGGGGTTCGGAATGAGTATGATTATATGCTGATTGACTGTCCTCCATCACTGGGATTATTGACAATTAACAGTTTAACGGCTGCCGATAGTGTGTTAATCCCGATACAATGTGAGTACTATGCGCTGGAAGGGTTGAGTCAGCTGCTGAATACTGTGCGATTGGTTCAAAAAAATTTAAATAAACATTTGACCATCGAGGGGGTTGTTATTACTATGTTTGACAGTCGCCTGAATTTATCCAAGCAGGTGGCTGAGGAAGTGCGGAGTTATTTTAGGGAGAAAGTGTACGACACGATCATCAGTCGGAATGTGCGCCTGGGAGAGGCACCATCTTTTGGGAAGCCGATTATTTTGTATGACGCAACCTCTACGGGGGCCACGAATTACATGCGATTAACCGAAGAGATATTGAACCATGGCAACTAAACGGCTTGGTCGCGGGATAAGTGCGCTGATCCCGGAGGAGCGGGATCCGGAACCGGGAACAATTGCGTTAATAGAGGTAGACAAAATTCGACCGAATCCGACGCAGCCGCGCAAGGAATTCGACCGGGAGCGAATGCGCGAGCTGGAGCAGTCCATTGCCCAGAAGGGAGTCGTCCAGCCGGTGACCGTCCGGAAGCTGGATAACGAATTTGAATTAATCGTGGGTGAGCGACGCTGGCGCGCTTCCGAATCCATCGGTTTAACACAGATTCCGGCCTATGTGCTGGAGGTGCAGTCTGACGCGGAGATGATGGAATTTGCGCTGATAGAAAACGTCCAGCGCCAGGATCTGAATCCGATTGAACTGGCGCATGCCTACAATGCGCTGGTGGAACAACACGGTCTTTCCCAGGAAGAAGTCGCACAACAGGTCGGGAAAAACCGTAGTACGATCACCAATTTTATCCGTTTATTGGATCTCCCCTCGTACATTCAACAGAGCGTAAAAGAAGCCCGGATCTCAGCCGGGCATGCCCGGGCCCTGCTGGCCGTGAATGACGAAGAGGTGCAGCGTACCATCTGGGAGAAAATTCTGGAAGCTGGGTTGAGTGTTCGGGAAGTGGAAGAGGTGATCCGGGAGTTCAACCTGAATGACCCGGAGGAAAAATCGGACGAAAAGGAGCCGTCATCACCGGGCCGGCCGTCCACAAAATCGCCCCACATCCGGGATATTGAGGACCGGTTGCAACATCAGCTGGGAACGAAAGTGAATATCAAAACCAAAAAAGACGGGGGCGTCATCCAGGTGCAGTTCTACTCAGACGAAGAATTAGATCGTCTGCTGGATTTGTTTGAAGTATTGGCTGTCGAGTAATTCCGGAAATGATGGTCAGAGAGATGTGATATGAAGACGAAACGTTATACAATCATGGTGGTGCCGGATACGGCCGGGAAGAACTGGGATTTTACCATCAGCCGGAATGCCCTCCAATGGATTGGAATCATTCTTGGAGTCCTGGCCGTGGTCTTACTGATCGCGTTTGCCTATTATGTCCCCCGCGCCCTGAATTATGACCGATTACAGGCGAAGAATGATCAACTCATGGAAGAGCGCTTTCAGGTGGTTCGGATTCTTGATGACTATAACCGGATTCAGAACATCAATCGGTATATCCAGAGTGTCCTGGGGGGGCGGATTACCCCGGAGAAGGTTGAAGCCAGCGCCTCACAGATTATGCCACTGGATTCAGTGAATCAATCCCGGATCAATCAGGTAATTCCGTCGTTGCCACACTCGTCGCTGAATTTACTGGACAATGTCCCTTCCCTCCCCCCGGTGGATGGGTATGTCACCCAGGATTTTTATAATCAGGCGGTTTTTTACGATGATAATCATTTTGGGCTGGATATTATCGCCCGGCGCGGGGAGGTGGTCAAGGCGGCCGCAGCGGGACTGGTGATCTTCTCCAATTGGACCTATCAGTACGGAAATATCGTGATCATTGACCATGGGAGTGGTTATATTACCATCTATGGACATAATCAGCGTAATATTGTGCGAGAGCGGCAATGGGTTGAACGCGGGGAACCGATTGCCTTCCTGGGAAACACCGGAATCAGTCGGGGGCCTCATCTGCATTTTGAGGTCTGGAAGGACGGCCAGCCTCGCAATCCCAAAGACTTCATATTCATTTATGAAGATAACGATGTCTCGGTTGAACACGAGCAAACGGAGTAAGTGAAATATGGCTCAGACGAATGAATCGAAAATTGATACAATCATCGGTGCTGCCAGCGAAGTGGACGGGGATATCCGGGTGTTGAGCAGCGTTCTGGTCGCAGGAAAAGTACACGGCGATGTCATCTCGGATGACTTCGTGCGGGTAACCGAATCCGCGGTAATTTCTGGGAATATGAAAGCCAAGAGTGCTATTATCAACGGGAAGGTGGAGGGGAATGTTCTTTGTGAAACCAGAGTCCAGTTGGGAAAGACGTCCGAATTGTTGGGGGACCTGAAGGCTGCCCGCCTTATTATAGAGGAGGGGGCGGTGTTCCGCGGGAAATGCGAAATGCCAACCTCAGAGGAACCAGTCCGAGTACAGAAAGCGTCTGATGAACAAGAAGAACTGGAAGAAGCATGAGAAAGAATCCGCGATTTGGGACACCTACCGGCAGCTGGAGCCGTATCTAGGCCTGGGGCTCACGTTCACTGTCTTTATTCTTGCCTTTCTTTTTCTCGGCTATTGGCTTGATAAGCAAATAGGTACGGGGCCGTGGCTGATGATTATCGGGGCCGCCCTGGGACTCACCCTCGGATTTGTGCATATGATCTCCACCCTGAATCAATTATCTCAAAAGCAATCCAACAATAACTCCAGAGATAAAGACAGTGGTGCGTGAATCTATTCGTTATTTTCTGATGGTATTACTTCTTGGAGTAATTGTTTCTCTTTTTCCCATTTTCAAGACTCAGGAAACCGGCGTGATTCTTTCGCTGCTCCTTGCGCCGGTGGTGGCAGGCGCGAATTTTATCGTTGGAATATATCTGATACAAAAAGGGTTCTACGCCTCACAGGCAACGTTCATGAAAATGATCTTCGGCGGCATGGGGGTTCGATTATTGGTTCTTGGCGCAATTATTGCAGCCGTAAGTGCCTGTGAAAAATTGAGTTTTCTGGCATTTTTAATTGGACTGCTGGGATATTATGTTGTGTTGTTGTTTTTGGAAATATGGCTTGTGCATACTCAACTGACGAGCAATGGACCATAATCAAAGGAAAAAGCGGAGAAGTGATCTAGCGGCATGAGTATCCAGGAAGGCGTACAGCACGCAGCCGAGGAGGCAGCACAGAGCGGAGGGCATGGGGAAGCCGGCGGACAATTGCTTATCGAACATGTCACCGACTCAAATGTGTGGCATTTTATCAAGGGATTCGAAATCCATCTCCCGGAAATTCATTTGTTTGGGATCGATTTATCGATCTCGTTGCATGTGATTATGATGTGGATCGCCGCGGCGCTGATCTTCCTGTTTTTCTGGAGAATGGCCGTTGCCCTGAGAAGTGAGCATGCGCACGTGGCGAAAGGACCATTCGCACTGATGGAGATGCTGGTGCTGTTTGTTCGGGACGAAATTGCCATTAAAACCATGGGCGAGAAACTCGGCAGAAAGATGGCTCCGCTGATGCTCACCTTCTTCTTCTTTATTCTCATCTGTAATTTACTTGGCCTGATCCCGTTTATGGCCACTGCAACCGGGAATATCAATGTGACTGCTGCGCTGGCGATTACGGCGTTTGTAGTGGTGCAGGCGCAGGGAATTCGTCATAACGGGCTACTGGGGTATGTGAAAAGTTTCATCCCGGGCGGCGTTCCTGTTTTTCTGGTGCCGATTATCTTTCCGGTGGAAGTTCTCAGTCAATTCACCCGGCACTTCGCACTCTGTATGCGTTTGTTTGCCAACATGATTGCCGGGCATGTGGTCATTATTGCGCTTATTACCATGATTTTTATTTTCGGAACCGTCCTGGTATCACCTATCTCGGTGGGATTGTCGTTATTCATTTACCTGTTGGAGATCTTAGTGGCCTTCATTCAGGCATATATTTTTACTATGCTGGCTTCCTTGTTTATCGGGATAGCAGCACATCCGGAACATTAACCACGATATTTCAATGCGGCATGAGAAGAGCAGGAAATTACTTAATGATGAAAAATAGGAGGACATGATGGGGAACTTAGCTTTAGCGTATTTAGCTGCCGGATTTGGAGCGGCACTCGGTATATTAGGGGCAGGATACGGAATCGGGAAGTTGGCCTCAGCTGCCATGGAAGGATCCGCCAGACAACCGGAAGCCGCGGGGGATATTCGGACGTCCATGATTATTGCTGCAGCACTCATCGAAGGAATTGCGTTTTTTGGTGAAGTGGTCTGTATTATTCTGGCGCTTAAATAACTTGATCACAGATCTGGAATGATACCATGGGATTATTAAGCGTTGATCCAGGATTAATCATCTGGACGATTATCACGTTTGTCATACTGTTGTTCCTGTTACGTAAGGTCGCCTGGAAGCCGATCCTGACCATGATTGACGAGCGGGAGAGGACCATTCGGGATTCCCTGGACCAGGCGGAACAAGCCCGCAACGAGGCCGAGGAAAAGTTGCGGGCCTATGAACAGCGGCTCGCCGAAGCCCGAAAAGAGGCCCGCAATATCATCGCGGAAGGGAAGGAATCGGCCGAGAAGATCCGGGATGATATTGTGAAAGAGGCGCAGGAGCAGCAACAACATATGCTCGATGACGCGCGCAGGCAGATAAATGCCGAACGGGAGAAGGCGATCCAGGAGATCCGGGAATCCGTGGCGAATATTGCTATATCTGCGGCCTCCAAGATCATCGGTCGACAGCTCGATGAACAGGCACATGTCGATATTATTGAGCGGTCGTTGCAGGATATGGGAGGGGATGCCCAGTGAGGTTGGATCCGGTGTCTCGTCGCTACGCGGCAGCTCTGTACGAAACGGCTGAGAAACATGGCCGGGTGGAAACGGTCTCCGCCGGCCTGCACCGGTTCAGGGAGACCCTAAAACAGTATCCGGAACTTCGGCGTTTTCTGCAATCCTTCCGAATGCGCGCCGGGGAGAAGGCCCGGATCATACGGAATATCTTTGCCGATGAGCTGGATGAATTTGTACTGAATGCTCTCGCCACCCTGTTGAAAAATCAGCGGTACGGTCTGGTGGAAGAACTCCCGCTGGCATTTCAGAGGGAGGTGCGCATCCATCAGAATATCGAATTGGTGCATGCGGTCACAGCCATTCCGCTGTCCGGGGATCTGCGCGACCGGGTGGTTGCCTTGCTCGAACAGCAGCTCCGGAAGAAAATCGAGTTAACTGAACGGGTTGATGAGTCACTCATCGGCGGTATACGAATCCAGATCGAAAATACTGTGTACGATGGGTCCATCGCCCATCAATTACAGAAATTACGAAAGAGTCTGAGTTGAGACGTCATCTCGGTGTGACGGTCATATAAGGAGGCAAAGTAGTCCATGGAGATAAAAGCAGACGAAATCACTTCGTTACTCAAGGAGCAGATCGAGTCATACGAAGTGAGTATGGATGTGGAAGAAGTGGGAGAAGTGATCAGTGTCGGGGACGGGATCGCTCATGTGTACGGGTTAGAAAATATTATGGCGAGTGAATTGGTCCAATTTCCCAATGATGTGGTCGGAATGGCATTGAACCTGGAGCGAAATAACGTTGGTGTGGTATTGTTCGGCGAAAGCCGGTTGGTGAACGAGGGGGATACGGCGAAACGCACGGGCCGGGTGGTTGAAATCGGGGTTGGCGAACAGGTCGCCGGACGGGTCATTAATCCTATCGGCCGTGCGTTGGATGGCAAAGGCGACATTGAA
Organism: bacterium; assembly: GCA_035267465.1. GTDB lineage: Bacteria > Fidelibacterota > JAANXI01 > JAANXI01 > JAANXI01 > DATFLS01. Next base: position 2,400 of record DATFLS010000352.1, on the reverse strand, counting down.
TATACCGAGCGCCGTCCTGTGGAGCGCAAGGCCCCCAATGTGATGATCAGACAGCCGGTGAAGGAACCGCTGATGACTGGTATCAAGGCGATTGATTCGATGATTCCTATCGGTCGGGGGCAGCGTGAATTGATTATCGGTGACCGGCAGACCGGAAAGACCACCATCGGGGTCGATACGATTCTCAATCAAAAAAACAGCGACGTATATTGCATTTACGTGGCCATCGGCCAGAAAGCATCCACCGTTGCTCAGGTGGTCAAGATCTTTGAAGACGAAGGCGCCATGGATTATACCACAGTGATTGCGGCGAATGCCTCCGAACCGGCTCCGCTCCAATATATTGCACCGTATGCCGGAGCGACTCTGGGAGAATTTTTTCGCGATCATGGCCGGCATGCCCTGGTCATCTATGATGATTTGACCAAACATGCCTGGGCGTATCGACAGCTCTCCTTGCTCCTGCGAAGGCCACCCGGACGAGAAGCCTATCCCGGCGATATCTTTTACCTGCATTCACGCCTGCTGGAACGAGCATCCAAAATTGAAGAGCGGTATGTCATTGTCCCGAAAGGATCTGAGAATGCTGAGGACCGGGTGAATAAGAAAGAGTATCGCCTCCATTTTGAACAGAGCAAGGAACAGTTGGAAGACGATCTGGAAGAACTGGGCAAAGATGATCACGACGTGGTGAAAATTCCGGACACCGGCGGAAGTCTTACTGCGTTGCCCATCATTGAAACCCAGCAGGGAGATGTCTCTGCATACATTCCGACCAATGTGATTTCAATTACCGACGGCCAGATTTACTTGCTACCCGATTTATTTTACGCCGGACAGCGCCCGGCCATTGACGTGGGTATTTCCGTATCCCGGGTCGGTGGCAATGCTCAGCTGCGAGCCATGAGACAGGTCGCCGGCTCCCTGAAACTTGATCTGGCCCAGTATCGCGAACTGGAATCGTTCACCCAGTTCGGTGCGGAACTGGATGAATCCACCAGAAAGCAGCTGGCCAGGGGGGAGCGCCTCTATGAGATATTAAAGCAGGATCAGCATGCGCCACTTCCGCTGGAGAAACAGGTTGTGGTTATTTTCCCCGGGACGGAAGGATATCTGGATGAACTCCCGATGGAGAAGGTCAGCCGATTCGAGGAAGAGTACCTGGAGTATATCGAAACCCAGCACGGGGAAATTCTGGAGGGCATCCGGAGGGAACAGGAGTTGACGAAGGAGCTGCGGCAGAAGTTGGCTCAAGCCCTCGAACATTTTCTTGAAACATTCAGCGAAGAGTGAGGACGAAGGGGTAGCGTTCTATGGCAAAAGCACAGGAAGTTAAAGAGCGAATCCAGTCCGTTAAGAGTATTCAGCAGGTCACACGGGCTATGAAAATGGTGGCTGATGCCAAGTTGAAGAAGGCGCAGAGGGCAATTGAGCAGGCCAGGCCCTATGCCTATAAAATCCGGAATGCGCTCAGTCAGTTATTGCCGCAGATCGACCGGGAGTTGAACCCGCTGTTGGAAGTCCGGCCGGTTGAAACGGTGGGACTGGTGATCATCACCGCGGATCGGGGATTATGCGGAGCCTTTAACAGCCGTATTATCAGGCGAGCGGAACAGGAAATCGAAAAATACACTTCTGAACAGGTCAGTTTAATTTGTATTGGCAAGAAAGGTCTGCGGTACTTCCAGCGCAGAGATCACCGGATCATTGGAGAATATGTTGACTTTTTCAAAGCGTTAACATTTTCCAGTGCGACATCTATTGCGGAGGTCATCACCAACGCCTTTCTGCAAAATCATCTGGACAGGATCGATATTCTATATAATGAATTTAAAAATATCATTCAGCAGGATGTGGTGGTTGAGCAGTTTCTGCCGCTGGTGGTGGAAGAAGACGAGGAGATGGACTCTCTGGATGAATTCATTTTCGAGCCGGATGCGAAGACCTTTGTTGATTCCTTGATTCCGCGGCATCTGAATGTACAGATGTGGCGCATGCTGCTGGAGTCGAACGCAGCGGAGCAGGGTGCGCGCAGAACCGCCATGGACAACGCCACCTCCAATGCGGAGGATATGATTAAAGACCTGCAGATGGAATATAACAAGGCGCGGCAGGCAGCTATCACCAAAGAAATCTCAGAGATTGTCGGTGGCGCCGAAGCAATGGCAGAATAATTGAACGTACTGAAGGAAGAGGGACGCAGTAATGATGAGTCGAGCACAGAATACCGGACAAGTCGCTGAAATTAAAGGGCCGGTTGTCGATGTGATCTTTGAAGACGGTGAGATCCCCGATATCCTGAATGCCCTGGAGATCGATCGGGGTGAAGACGGCCTGTTAGTGCTGGAGGTGGCCCATCATCTGGGAGAAAGTATGGTGCGGACAATCGCCATGGATTCC
>DATFLS010000351.1:0-26772 GCA_035267465.1 bacterium | reverse complement strand
TTTCAGGAGCCTCTGTATAAGCCGGTGTATCTTGAACTCATCTCTTCAAAAAACGATACACTTATCCCCTTTCAAACACAGGATTTAAGACATTGGAATACGCCGCCTCTCTCCCATGATCTCCTGAAGAATGCAGCGCTGCTGGTAACCTCCAATTCACACATACTTACATTTTTCCCCTACCATAACACGGTGGCGCAACCCGAAAATGAAGCAATCCTGGCCAGCAGGGACCACCGGGTCGAGGTGCATTTCAAACGAAATTCCCTGTTTTATCCGTCGCTGATATGGTATCGGAATCAGGACAATGCGGATGATAACGATATAACCCCGATCTGGTCGTTCGCTCCCGGGACGGTGCCATTTCGCGAAGAGGCCGAAATCCGGGTCAAGGTTCCGGAAACATCATTCCCCAGACGGCAGATCGGGATTTACTTTCGAAACGGCGGGAACCGGGGCTGGCATTATCTCCCGGCCGAATTTTCCGCCGACAGCACCGTGCTCACCGGCGATATTCTGAGCCTCGAATCATTCACGCTGCGCCGGGATAGCCTGCCACCGGTGATTCGCATTCTCTTCCCGCGCTCTGGTAGTACGTTCAATCGGGGAAATCTGAATACGCTCGCATACCGTGTGTACGATGAACATAGTGCAGTCGCCGAAGACGAAGGCATCCGGCTTTTGTTGGATGGGGCGCCGGTCATTTTTGAGTATAATCCCATTACCAACATCGTGAAGTACCGGTTGCGCTCGCCGCTGGATGCGGGTGGGCATACTATACAGATTGTGGCGACGGATGCTGCCGGCAATATAGCCCGTCAATCCTACGATTTCACCATCCGGTAACTTATGCTCATACCGATTAAAGACGATAATCCTACGCGGCGCACACCCTATGTGACCTATACCATTGTCGCCCTGAACATTTTCGTGTTCATCATTCAGCTCATGGTTCAGATGTCGGGTGATCGGCAGCTGTATGGCCATCTTATCGCAAATTATGCCCTGATTCCGGGCCGGCTATTCACCGGCAACCTGATAGACTCCACCGTCATTCCGTTTTTCTCCTCCATTTTTATGCATGGCGGCCTGCTGCATCTCGGTGGGAATCTCCTCTATCTCTGGATATTCGCAGATAACATTGAATCCGAGCTGGGGCATTCGAAATTTCTCCTGTTCTATTTACTGTGTGGTATCGGGGCCTCCGTGACCCAGGTGGTGGTGAACTGGGGAGCGATGATACCCATTATCGGCGCCAGCGGGGCCATCTCCGGAGTGCTGGGTGCATATTATCTGCGATTCCCCCGGGCCAGGGTGGCGGTGATCCTGTTCATCTTTTTCTTTATTCAGATGATCTGGATCCCGGCCAAAATTGTGCTGGGTTTGTGGTTTTTTATCCAAATCTTCTCCGGACTGCTCTCAGCAGGATCCGGCGGAGGGGGCGTTGCCTGGTTCGCACACATCGGGGGGTTCGTGGCCGGCATTGTATTCTTTAACCTGTTGAGTCTGGTGCGAATGAACTATTCCCGGTAGTACCGAACCTGCGGTACCTGACTACTGCATAGAAAGAGCACATCCCTACCCTGCGAAAATCAATTGAAGTTCACATATCCGAATATATAATTTTTACCTGATCAATTTTGTATCAGCGAAGGCCATCTCGGGGAAAGGAACAGGACAGTCATGAGCCGGCCGGTGTTAATCGGGATAGGAGGCGGAACAGGTTCCGGAAAAACCCTCTTTGCAAAAAATATAGTGAATCATTTCAACGCCAAACGGGTGGCGGTGGTGGGAATGGATGCCTATTATAAAAATCTGGACTACCTTCCCATGGATGCCCGAAACCAGCGCAACTTCGATCATCCGGAGGCGTTTGACTGGCCATTATTGCAACACCAGGTTCGGGAATTCTTGTCCGGAAACCCCCTGGAAATTCCGATATATGATTACCGTACCCATACCAGGACTACCGAATCCCGTCCACTCGGGGAGGTGACGGTCGCCCTGCTGGAAGGGATCCTCGCACTCTCGGATCCTGAGTTACGGGATGAGATGGATCTCAGGATATTTGTGGATGTGCCGGCGGATATCCGCTTTATTCGACGTCTTCAGCGGGATATACGGGACCGGGGACGTACTGTGGACTCGGTCGTTCAGCAGTATCAATCCACCGTGAGGCCGATGCATGAGCAGTACGTTGAGCCCACAAAGGTTGCTGCGGATCTTATCGTTCCCGGCGGGGGACAGAATACCGTCGCTGTTGATACGATCCGGTCCAGAATTGCAGAATTACTGGGCGATTGACGCACTACCGGATTATGCAGATAACTTCTACACCGGGATATGTCTATGCGACTTATTAGCATCCTCGGAATTATCGTCCTGCTGGGGCTTGCATATTTGATGTCGAATAACAAACGGATCATCCCCTGGCGCATTATTCTGTATGGCGTCAGTCTCCAGGTCCTGTTGGGGACAATTGTCCTGATGGAAAATATGCTCTCGTATATCGGGATATTTGTCTTTTTCACCTGGATTATTCTGTTTTTATTTCTCCGAAGATTTGATCCGGAGTCGTTGATCCCAAAGCCGCTGATCACGGTTCAGGTGGTGTTGGGCAGCGCGCTCTCCGTGACCATGTTTTATTTTTTGCAGAGATGGGGGATCGCCCTCTGGCTCTGTTTCCTGCTGGGGGGATGGTTTTTGTATAACAGTCTCCGGAAACGCTACTCGTTCCAGCCGGTGGTGGTGGGTTTGCTTTTAACCGGTTTGCTGGGTGTGATGTTGCAAGAGCAGATCTACGGGCGGGAATTGTTCCAGGCATTCAGTATGCAGGTGGATGCTTTCCTCCGGCTGACCGATCTGGGATCCCGGTTCCTGTTCGGCCAAATCGTGAGCCAGAAATTCCAGGATATGTGGGGGTATCAATTCGCCTTTGTCGTTTTGCCGACCATCATATTTTTTGCAGCCTGTATGTCCATTTTGTATCATCTGGGAATTATGCAGCGGGTGATCCGGGCCGTGGCGAAATTTATGCAGTGGACCATGGGAACCAGCGGCTCCGAAACGCTGTCCTGTTCCGCCAACATTTTTGTTGGCATGACCGAAGCGCCGCTCCTGATCAAGCCGTTCCTGGCGCGCATGACACAGTCGGAGCTCCTGACCATTATGCTGGGAGGTTTCGCTACCATCGCCGGGAGTGTGCTGGCCGGATACATCCGGATGGGGATTGATCCCACGCATTTGATTGCCGCCAGCGTGATGTCCGCGCCGGCGGCACTGGTTATGGGGAAGATCATTTTCCCCGAAACCGAGGAGTCCGAAACCAGCGGGGAAGTGGAAATTCCGTACGAGTCAGAATCGGTCAATCTGATCGATGCGGCCGCCAGTGGGGTGTGGGACGGCCTCAAGCTGGCGGTCAATGTGGGCGCGATTCTGATTGCATTCATTGCACTGATTGGTGTCGTCGACGTGGTCCTCAACTGGGGGGACGTACTTGTCGACGGGCATCTGCTGAACGGCCCGTATTTGAAGTACGACAGAGTGGGATTCTCTCCCAATACCGGGGAGTACACCGGGGTATTTCCCGGCAGTTTAAAGACGTTATTCGGGACCATTCTCCGTCCGATCGCCTGGGTCATGGGCGTGGGATGGGAATATGCCGATGAGGTGGGCAATCTCCTGGGAATTAAAATCACGCTGAACGAGCTGGTGGCCTATGCCACCCTGTCACAGGAATTGGGGACGCAGGTGTTAAGCCAGCGTGCCGAAATTATTGCCACGTATGCGCTTTGCGGATTCGCCAATTTCTCATCTATTGGAATCCAGATCGGCGGGATTGCCGCTCTCGCACCCGACCGCCGATCGGACCTGGCCCGGCTGGCGCTCCGGGCGATGTTTGGCGGTGCGCTTGCTTCCTGGATGACTGCGACAATCGCTGGTATAATGATTGCATAATTTCAACGAACGAAATGCACGGTGCAAGAATGACCAAATTGACAGGGAGTAACGCATGCGAATTATTCTTATGGGACCACCCGGAGTCGGCAAAGGCACCCAGGCCAAAAAAATATCGACCGTCTATGAGATACCACAGATATCCACGGGGGATATTCTGCGCGAAGCGATTGTGAATGATACCCAGTTGGGCCGACAGGCCAAGCAGTATATGGATGCCGGTCGGCTGGTGCCGGATGATTTGATTCTGGATTTGATGGAAGATACCCTGACCGGTGAGAAATGCAAGCCCGGATTCATTCTGGACGGATTTCCACGCACGGTTCCGCAGGCGGAAGGTCTGGATGAGTTATTGGAAAAATTGAATCTCACACTGGATGCGGTTGTGGTGTTAGAGGTGGAGGAAGACGTGATTGTCAACCGGCTCTCCAATCGTCGCAGCTGTCCGGAATGCGGCGCTATTTATAACCTGCAAACCAATCCGCCGGAAAAAGATGAACAATGCGATAACTGCGGAACAGATTTAATTCAACGCTCCGATGACATGCCGGAAACGATCAAGAACCGGCTTCGGGTATACAGAGAAGAAACTGAGCCGGTCATCCAGTTCTACGACCGGCAGAATTTGGTACAAGTTGTTGCCGGGGAGGGTTCTGTTTCCGAAGTTTGGAAACGAGTGCAATTGGCGTTATCCCACAAATAATAGGTCGGGTGGAGAGATACGGGGTGCGAGCTGCTGATGCGCAACCCTCTGTGGGTCACTTGCCACCGGACTGAACATCCAAATTAGAGAACTGCGTAATGATTCGAGTGGGTGTAACCGGAGGTATCGGCAGTGGAAAGAGCACTGTCTCCGAGCTGTTCCAGGATAAGGGGGCGTATGTGTTCGATGCTGATAAGGTGGCGAAGCGTCTCCTCGTAACCGATCAGCAGCTGCAGCAGGAACTGATCAATGAGTTCATGGATGATATTATCGATGCGGACGGGAATATCGTCAAGGAGAAACTCGCCCGGATCGGGTTCTCCAGCCGGGAGAATCAGGAAACTCTGAACGCAATTATTCATCCCTACGTGTATCAGGCGAATGACGCCAAACAGGCCGAAATTGCCAACCGGGAAAACGTTGAGTTGTATGTGTTGGATGCCCCGCTGTTGTTCGAGTCGGGTTTGGACCGGCATGTCGATTACACGATACTGGTGTACGCCCGAATGAAAATCCGACTCCAGCGGGCCCTTCAGCGTGGCAGACTTTCCAGAGATGAGATCCTCAGGCGGATGGATCTGCAAATGCCGGAGGAAGAAAAAATGGAATTGGTAGATTTTGTGATTGAAAATAACGGGACCGAACAAGAATTGCGCCGGGAGACGGATCGGGTCTACCGGCACATTATGCAGTAAGTCCACTCGTCCGAATTTTCGCCCACTCACATCCGGCATAGAACCTCTCTTTCCCATCGTTCATTCATGGAGATTTCCCAAAAATGACTATTTCCAATGGAAAATTCTAAACATTGACATAATGAACTGGCAGAATATCCATAAATTTCTATTATATGAGAACATTCATCATATTTCAGACTTAAAATGCCTGTGAATATTGGATCTCTTTCTTTGGCATGGTATCTGTACCAGCTAGAGCGGATAATAAAGCGGTAAATTACAATAATATATCATGATGAGGTGATTATATGACTAGCACAAAGCACAACGGACAGATGGCCAATATTGACGGCAATGAAGCGGCGGCATACGTCGCTCATAAAGTTAATGAAGTCTGTGCCATCTACCCGATTACTCCGTCCTCTCCCATGGGGGAGCTGGCGGATGAGTGGTCGGCGTCAGGCCGAACCAACATCTGGGGTACCAAGCCATTGGTAGTCGAACTTCAGAGTGAGGGTGGCGCTTCCGGGGCGGTGCATGGATCGCTGCAACGAGGAGCGTTGACTACGACATTTACAGCGTCCCAGGGTTTGATGCTGATGCTGCCGAACATGTTCAAGATTGCCGGGGAGCTGACCTCTACCGTTTTTCATGTGGCCGCCCGGCAGGTATCCACCCATGCCCTGACTATTTTCGGCGAACACAGCGACGTGATGACCGCCCGAACCACCGGATTCGGGCTTATCCCCTCCGGGTCCATCCAGGAGATTCTTGATAACGCCCTGATTGCGCATGCGGCGACACTGGAAGCCCGGATCCCGTTTGTCCATTTTTTTGACGGCTTCCGCAGCTCCCATGAGATCCAAAAAGTGGAGTTGATTTCGGATGAGGTTATGAAGGCAATGATTGACGACGATCTTGTCAGGGCACACCGTCAGCGGGCAATGAATCCTGATAAGCCGGTGCTGCGGGGGACCGCCCAGAATCCTGATCATTACATGCAGGCTCGGGAAGCCGTGAATCCCTATTATATGCGGGCGCCAGAAATCGTCCAGAAATACATGGCCAAATTTGCGCAGCTTACCGGCCGGCAGTATCACCTGTTTGATTATGTAGGCCATCCCGAGGCTGAGCGGGTCATTACCCTGATGGGCAGCGGAATGGAAACCGCCCACGAGACGGTGGAATATCTGGCGGACAAGGGAGAGAAGGTCGGACTGTTGAAAGTTCGGCTCTACCGGCCGTTCTCCCTTGAGGCATTCAACGAAGCCCTGCCGAAATCAGTGAAAGTGCTTGCCGCCCTGGACCGGACCAAAGAGCCGGGCAGCCCCGGAGAACCCCTCTATCTGGACTCGGTGAATGCCATTGCCGAATCGGTCATGAGTGGCAATACCTGGGCGGACCATATGCCCAAAGTTATCGGCGGCCGGTACGGGCTGTCTTCCAAAGAGTTTAGCCCGGCGATGATCAAAGGCGTCTTTGATGAAATGAAGAAAGAACAGCCGAAAAACCACTTCACTGTCGGCATTGATGATGATGTCTCCCACACCAGTCTGGAGTGGGACGAATCCTTCTCCACGGAATCCGAGGAAGTCCACCGGGGTCTCTTCTATGGTCTGGGATCTGACGGCACCGTCAGCGCCAATAAAAACAGTATTAAAATCATTGGCGAAGAAACTGAGAGTTACGTGCAGGGTTACTTTGTCTACGATTCCAAGAAAGCAGGCGCTCAGACCGTTTCGCACCTCCGGTTCAGCCCCAAACCGATTCGCTCCACCTATCTGATCAAGAAAGCGAGTTTTGTGGGGTGTCACCAGTGGATGTTTCTTGAACAATACGATATTCTTGATTCGGCAGAACAGGGTGCCACATTTCTGGTGAACAGCCAATACGGTCCGGATGAAGTGTGGGATCAACTGCCGAAAGAGGTTCAGGAACAGATTATTGAGAAGGAACTGGAATTCTATGTGATCGATGCGTACAAAATTGCCAGAGAGGTTGGTCTTGGCCAGCGCATCAATACCATCATGCAGACCTGTTTCTTCTATCTCTCCGGTATCCTGCCGCAGGATGAAGCCATCAAAAAAATCAAGAATTCCATTCGGAAGGCCTATGGGAAGAAAGGCGAGAAAATCGTCGAGATGAACTTCGATGCGGTGGATCAAACCATCGAGAATCTGCATGAAGTCACAGTTCCCGAGCAGGGAACCAGCGAGATCACAATGCCGCCGACCGTCCCGGAAGAAGCGCCGGACTTTGTCAAGAACGTCACTGCAAAGATCATGGCAAAGAAGGGCGACGAACTGCCGGTAAGTGCGTTTCCGGAAGATGGAACCTTTCCTACCGGAACCACCAAGTGGGAAAAACGAAATATTGCCCTGGAAATTCCGGTCTGGGATGAAGATATCTGTATCCAGTGTAACAAGTGTGCGCTGGTCTGCCCGCATGCCACTATTCGGGCGAAAGCGTTCCCGGAGAGCGAACTCGAACAGGCACCGGACACCTTCAAAGCGGTCCCGGTTCGGGGACGCGGATTTCCTGATGATTATATGTATTCCTTACAAGTAGCCCCGGAAGACTGCACTGGCTGCGGGCTGTGCGTGGAGGTCTGTCCGGTGAAGAATAAGGAGCAAACCGGTTTGAAGGCCATTAATATGGAGCCTCAGCCGCCCCTCCGTGCACAGGAAGCGGAAAACTGGGACTTCTTTGTGGATCTGCCTGAGTATGATCGCCGGGCGCTAAAAGTTCAAACCGTGAAAGAGTCACAGTATCTGCAACCACTGTTCGAATTTTCCGGAGCATGTCCCGGCTGCGGTGAGACACCCTATGTTAAACTGGCCAGCCAGCTGTTCGGTGACAGGATGATCGTGGCGAATGCCACCGGTTGTTCTTCCATTTACGGTGGTAATCTCCCGACGACACCCTGGACAACAAATAAGGAAGGACGCGGCACCACCTGGTCGAATTCCCTGTTTGAAGATAACGCTGAATTCGGATTCGGTTTTCGCATTGCCATAGACAAGGAAATCGAATATGCTCATGAACTCCTGAAAAAGCTGGAAGGTGAAATCGGCACGGAACTGGTCGATGCCGTCATCAACGCGGATCAATCAGACGAAGCCGGAATTTATGAGCAACGCGAACGGGTCGCACAGCTTACCGAGAAGCTGGAAGGTATTTCGGACAATCCGGATGCGAACCGGCTCCTCGGACTGAAGGATGTCCTGACGAAGAGGAGTGTCTGGATCATGGGCGGTGACGGATGGGCGTATGATATCGGGTACGGCGGTCTGGATCATGTGCTGGCTTCCGGACGCGACGTCAACGTGTTGGTGCTGGATACGGAGGTCTATTCCAACACCGGTGGACAGATGTCAAAAGCCACTCCCCGGGGCGCCGTCACGAAATTTGCGGCAGCGGGGAAGCCACAGGCCAAAAAGGACCTGGCACGGATGGCCATGAATTATGGTTATGTCTATGTCGCCAGAGTGGCATTCGGCGCGAAAGATGCCCAGACAGTGAAAGCCTTTTTGGAGGCCGAGTCGTATAACGGTCCGTCACTGATTATCGCCTACAGCCCGTGTATCGAACACGGCTATGATCTGGCCAAGGGCGCCGAACAGCAGGAATTGGCAGTCGACAGTGGATACTGGCCGCTCCTGCGATATGATCCACGCCTGAAAGAACAAGGCAAGAACCCGTTACAGTTAGATTCCAAGGCGCCAAAGATACCCTTGAAAGACTACGCTTACCGTGAAACGCGCTACAAGATGCTCAGCAAGATCAATCCGGAACGTGCGGAACAGCTCCTCGAACTTGCGCAGGAAGACGTGAAGCAGCAGTGGAATATCTACGAGCAGATGGCGTCGTTTAAGTTCAACGGTTCCGAGGATGCCGAATAATGACGATCCCGGAACTCTGGAGGGAATCGTAACTGAACCAGAAACAACCGGTGGAGGGCAATCCACCGGTTGTTTCATTTTTACGGCAGAAAGGATGCACCTATGGATCTCACGACTACCTATCTTGGATTAAAACTCAAAAATCCGATCATGCATTCCGCCTCGCCGCTGTCTGAAAAAATTGATCATATCAGGCAACTCGAAGACAATGGCGCAGCCGGAATTGTACTGTTTTCTCTGTTTGAGGAAGAAATAGAACACGAGCAAAAGGAACTGCATTTTCACACCACCCGGGGAACAGAAATTTTCCCGGAAGCGCTGACGTATTTTCCGGAACATGAAGAATACCTCACCGGACCGGAAACCTATCTGGACCATATTCGGAAGGCAAAAGAGGCAGTGGACATCCCGGTTATCGCCAGTTTGAACGGATCCACAAAAGGCGGGTGGTTAAAGTATGCCGGAGAAATTGAGCAGGCTGGCGCAGATGCCCTGGAATTAAACATTTATTTTCTGGCAACGAATCCGGACGAAAGTGCCCGGGATATCGAGGACAAGTATATTGATATCCTGCAGGAGGTGAAACAGCACGTTGATATCCCGGTCTCTGTCAAATTGCACCCGTTTTTCAGCTCCATCGCGGAAATTGCCAAGCGAATGGATATCGGAGGCGTGGACGGTCTCGTTTTTTTCAACCGGTTCTATCAGCCGGATATCAATCTGGAGGAGCTGGAGGTGGTCCCGAACGTCCTGCTGAGCACCCCGATGGATATGCGCTTGCCACTCCGCTGGATTGCGATCCTGTACGGAAAAATCAAGGCGGATATGGCGGCCTCCAGCGGCGTCCATTCGGCTGAAGATGCTATCAAACTCCTGATGGCCGGGGCCAGCGCTACCATGATGACTTCCGCCCTCCTCAAAAACGGGATCTCCTGGGTGAAAAAGATCCTGACCGATATGGAACACTGGATGGAAGAATACGAATATGAATCCGTGAAACAGATGCAGGGCAGCATGAGCCATAAATCAGTGAAGAATCCCGCGGATTTCGAGCGGGCGAACTACATCAAGGCCCTGCAGAGTTATACCATGGAAGGCATTATGTAACGAACCCGGCGGCCTATTGAAAGAAGGCTGGAGCACTGCTCCAGCCTTTTTACATTTTGTTATTCTTTCAAGCGAAACGCCGCATTCAGAATCGCCTGATATTCAATATTGCCCTGGTCATCGATCCCGCCCCTGAACTCTTCCACTTCAAACCACTGCAGATCTTTCAGTGTCTCTTCTGCACGATGGATGGCACGTTTGATAGCATCTTCGTAACTTTCCCGGCTCGTTCCCACCAGTGTGATCTTCTTGTACACTCCGGACATAACAATCTCCCTTCTTTCGTCAACTAACATTCGTTTGTGTACCACGACGCCGCCTGACGGATATTATGCAGCAACCGAATCCCACCATTTGCACCGGCGACTTTGATGCCGGCAGGTTATTAACAGGACTCATACTTCTTTGGGGTTTGACGCATTATTTCTTATGACCATCAGCCGGTTCGAGTGATAGGTTTGTGAAGAGTTATTATTCTGTATAGCGTCGGTTCAATTGGTGCCGATTCTTGGTCCCTGTATTCCGTCTTCATTCATATACCTTCAACCGGTTTTCGATCTTTGCGGTCAGGTGTGCCGGTAGTCGGGGACAGGGCCATGTTTTCCCGGTACGCTAATAAATCCATGTCCCTGTTTTCAAACTATCCTTTCTGGCACATTTCTGCAACCAATAAGCACAAAATTTTCTTAGTTGATGTTCGCCGGGAACATGAGGATGGCCACGCTCATCTAACACAAGAAGGGTGCCGCAGGCAACATAATCATTGGAAAGTACATGGGACATTCAGCGAGATTTCTCAACAGTCCATGTGACGGCTGAATCCACGGGATTGCTGTCAGAAAAACCCTTGATTTTAGAGCAGTAACTGAGTAAGATTTTCTGATTTAGAAGAGAGCTGGAGCTATGGAATCCACCACTATACGAGACCGCCTGGAGTATATGGGCTTGCTGTTTGCCGTGGTCCCATTCTATTATCTCCCTCGCGCCATCTCCTTGCGTCTGGGGAGTTCTTTGGGCTGGTTCATGGCGCATTTCGTCCCCATCCGACGACAGGTGGCCGAATCCAACATCCAGCGCGCTTTCCCGGAGAAATCCAGGAAAGAGGTGAAACGAATCATCGTCCGGACCTATCAACACTTCGGCCGGTTGGTGGCCGATTTTATCAGACAGGATAGATATGTTCCTGCTGATATGAGCCGGCTGGTTACTCCGGTCAATCAACATCTCCTGGACGAGGCCTTATCCGGGAAAAATGGGGTAGTAGTCCTATCAGGTCATGTCGGCAACTGGGAGCTCTGTGGGTATTGGTTGGCCGCCATGGGATATCCTCTTCATGCAATCCACCGGCCACAGAACAATCCGCTGGTGAGCAAATATATGGAAAAAAAGCGAGTGGCGGCCGGAGGAAAGCTGATTTCAATGTTCGCGTCTATTTCCGCATTTTCGGCCATCCTTCAGGATGGGGATTTGTTATTCGTCCTGGCGGATCAGGATGCGCGAGACCGGGGGGTGTTTGTGAATTTTTTCGACATTCCCAGCTCAACATCCCGGGGCGCAGCTATTTTTGCTCAGCGACTGAATGCGCCGATTATTCTGGTATTTCCTATTCGCACCCCGGACAACAACTATGAATTTATCTTTGAACAACTCGACTACTCAGCGAGTGGCTCCGGGAACATTGCTGTGGCCATCCTGCAACAATATATGGACAGACTCCAATACTATGTCCGTCTTCATCCGGAACAATATTTCTGGTTTCACCGGCGCTGGAAGACTCAGCCCGTACCGCAGAAGAGTAACGATTCAATGGCGCCATCGCTGGCAGGGGCACCAGGATGATTGCAGACGGTTCCGTCCAAACAACCGTTGAAGAGGCTATCCACCATTTACGACAGGGAGAAATCATTGCCTATCCCACAGATACGCTGTACGGGTTAGGCGTTGATGCCCTGAATCCTGATGCCATTGAACAGCTCTATGCGTTGAAAAATCGCAGTAAACATCGTCCCATGAGCGTGATGCTGCCACGGGAATCCTGGCAGCGTTGGGTCCGAGGCGTTTCACCTGCCGCCACAAAGTTAGCGGAAAAATACTTCCCCGGTCCGATCACTCTCATTATGAATGCGGGGGATGAACTTCCCAAAATCTTAACGCGCTATACCAATGGCACTATCGGAATCCGGGTCCCGAACCATCCGATCTGTCTCCAGCTACTCGCTGAGTTTCAGAATCCCATTATCACCACCAGTGCCAATATTTCGAACAAACCGGCCGCAGAGGAACCCGAGACCATTGAAGAATATTTTCCCGAAGGCATCGGCTATATCATCCGGGAAGGACCGAAACCGAAAGGGATTGCAAGCACCATCATTGATGTCACCGATGACACCCCGCTCGTGCTCCGGGAAGGCGCTATTCCGGAATACGCCATCTGGCGAACGATACGCTGATCCGGTATGAAGATTTATCTCCGTATCCTCGGATTCATCCGGCCGTATCTCGGCATTGTGTTACTTTCTCTGGTGGCCTCTCTGTTCTATGTGGTTTTTAATACGGCCTCAATGTGGTTCACCGCCTCGCTGATTAACGTCATTTTCGAGGATCGCCCGGTGGCGGAAGAGGTCCAGCAGCCAACTGCAGAAACTCCCGTCACCAATTTGAATGAACGGCTAAAGCATGAGTCAAAACAGCTGATTTACCAGGATAACCCGGTCGACACTCTGAAGGCGCTCTGTTTTATAATCCTGGGTATTTTTATTCTGAAGAATATTTTTTATTACCTCCAGGGATTGGGCATCGGGTATGTGAATATGAAGGTCATTCAGGATGCCCGGGATCGATTGTATGAGAAACTGAATCAGTTGTCCATGGGATTTTACGATAGGCATCGTACGGGTACGCTTTCGTCCATCGTGATCAACGACGTGAACGCGATGAATAATTCCATCAGCAACAGTTTTAGTAAACTACTGGTGGAACCAGCCAACATCGTGTTCTTCACCACCGCACTTTTTATCATCAGCTGGCGATTGACCCTGATGGCTATTGTGGTCATTCCCATCAGTGCTGTCCTGATAACAAAAATCGGTCAATCCCTCCGGCGAAAGAGCAGCCGGACCTACCGGCAGATTGCCCATGTCATGTCGATTCTTCAGGAGATGCTGTATAATGTCCGCATTGTCAAAGCCTTTGCCACCGAAGATTACGAGAACAGACGCTTTCAGAAGTCCACACAAAAGCACTTCCATTATTCATTCCGGCATAAGCGGCTTTCGGTTCTCAGTTCTCCGCTGAACGAAATTATCGGGGTGGCGATCGGGGTGATTCTCCTGTGGTATGGCGGGCTCCAGGTACTGCTTCACAACACGTTGACTTCAGAAGATTTCATTCGATTCATCATCCTGTTGTTTATGTTACTCCAGCCGCTGAAGGCCATGAGCGGCCTGAATAATATGATTCAGACCGGAGTGGCGGCCGCCGAACGGATCTTTGGAATACTGGATAAGGCACCGGAAGTACAGGAACGGGAAAATGCCATACCCATCACCGAATTCAAGGATGCCATCGAATACCGGAACGTGTATTTCAAATACGAAGATAACTGGGTGTTGGAAGACATTAATCTGCGCATCTCCAGGGGAGAAGTGGTGGCCCTGGTCGGCCCGTCCGGAGCAGGCAAATCGACGCTGGTTGATCTGGTCCCGCGATTTTATGACATCGATAAGGGTTCTGTTACCATTGATGGCCTGGATGTCCGGGATCTCAGTTTTCATTCGCTGCGCAACCTGCTGGGTATGGTCACCCAGGAGACCATCCTGTTCAATGACACGATCGCACAGAACATCGCATACGGGATCGATGCAGCTGATGAGGACGCCATCCGGGAGGCGGCCCGGCTGGCTAATGCGTATGAGTTCATAGAAAAATTGCCGCGCGGATTTGAGACCAACATCGGCGATCGTGGTTTGAAGCTGTCCGGCGGTCAGCGGCAGCGTATTTCCATTGCACGCGCCCTGTTGAACAACCCGCCCATTCTTATTCTGGATGAAGCCACTTCTTCGCTGGATACGGAATCGGAACAACTGGTGCAGAATGCCATCGATAATGTTATGCAGGACCGCACCACCCTTGTGATTGCCCACCGCCTGTCAACCATCACTCATGCGGATAAAATAGTGGTGCTCGAGGATGGCCACATCGTTGAAGAGGGAGATCATCATACGCTGTTAGCTGCCAATGGAGCGTATCGCCGGTTGTACGATATGCAGTTCGGTGCGCACCCTGCACCAATCGAAGAGTCCTCCTGACCGGAAAGTGAATACAAGAACTATTTGCATCGCAAAAATGCATCCTCCATCAGAGACATTGACACGGAGACTGAAATAAACATATGAAGGCAATTATTCTAGCGGCAGGCCGCGGCAACCGGTTGCAGTCCGCATCAGAAGGCACTCCCAAATGTATGTTGCAAATCGGTCAGCGGTCCATTATGCATCATCAGCTGGCCTCTTTGCAGCGGAATGGTGTGTCTGAGGTCGTGGTTGTTGTCGGGTACAAGAAAGACCAGGTGCAGGATCATGCCGGGGAAATGGATGGCCTGGATTTGACATTCATCGAGAATCCCGAGTACGGATCCACAAACACCGCCTATTCTCTGTGGCTCTGCCGGGAACACATGCAGCAAGATTTCCTCTACCTCAATGGGGATGTACTATTTCATGAAGAGATGGTCCGGCGACTCCTCGATTCCATGCAAACCAATGTCCTCGCCCTGGACAATAAACGCTGCGGAGCCGAAGAGGTTAAAGCCGTCCTGGACGGGGATACGGTTCAGCATATTGGAAAGAAATTATCTCAGGAAGAAGCATACGGAGAGTTCATCGGGATAGGAAAATTTTCCCGGAAATCGAACCCCCTTTTTGTCGAGCATCTTTCGTACACGGTGAATGACCAGATGCTTAAAAATGAATATTTCGAATATGCCCTGAACAGACTGCTGAAGGATATTCCATTCCATTACGTGGATGTCTCCGAAATTCCCTGTATCGAAATCGATTTCCCGGAGGATCTCGACGAAGCAATGAACTCGGTCCTCCCGGCTCTTCGGGAATATGATCCGCAGAGTTGATTTATTCTTATGGATTTGATTGGATTAATTGCTGACTCTTTCCCCGCATGGTAACACTGTAAGACACAGGAAACAGAGACAAGGTGCCGGGCACTCTTGAATCACGTTACCCCCTGCCGTGGTATTTCGATAAATGCGATGATCTTGTGCCATGCGTCCTGGCGCCCTGTGCGTTTTGCCCCAGGATGCCTCGTGAGAGATCATTTTTAGGAATGCGAAAGGACCGGTTCACGTTGAACATTCTCTTTGACGTCTATTATCTCTATTTCTGGCCGCACTTTGCACCGATCTGGCAGCAATTCCAGACATTGCGTAATTCTGTTTCCGGCTTCGCCACTTTCACCACGGAGGATCATCCGGAGGCGTTACAATTAAGCCGGCAGGTTCTGGAACAGGCCGGACTGACACTCCTGACCGGCCGGAACGAAAAAGAACGATTGGCGGCTCTCAAGGAACACACCTATGATCTCACATTTGTCGGTGGCATTCGTCCGGGGTTTGATGTGATTCGAAATCAGAGTCGGGTGGTTTGTGCGATGTCCCATGGCTTGGGGATTAAGCAGGCTTACTTCACCGATAGTCCGGAGGGTGCGGACCTCCGGTTCACCGAGGGTCCTCAACATCATGCTGCACTGAAAGCGCGCTACCCGGACCTGAATATTGAGCTGGTGGGCATGTCCAAGCTGGATCCGCTGGTGCAGTCGGATCGTCGCCGGTTCGATGCCTATCTGAACCGGTATGGGTTGAGCAAAGATCGGCCGATTATCCTGTGGGCTCCGACATTCTATCCGAGCAGTCTGGAAGTGTTGGCGAAACCGGTTCGGCGAATCGCTCCGAAAACAGAGTACCAGTGGATCCTGAAGCCGCACCATTTTACGATGTTCCCGAGACGCTGGAAATATAAACGGCAGTATAAGCTGGTCCATCGGCTGGCGAAGAACATACCGAATCTCACTTTGCTGCCGCCTCACGAATATTCTATTATTCCCTGGCTCAATATATCCGACGTGTTAATATCTGATACGTCTTCCACCGTCTTCGAAATGATTGCAGCCGATAAACCCGTCATCCAGTGCACAAAATATAAGAAGCGCTGGAACCATTACCTGTTTCCCTCCCGGTTGTATACAAAGCGACTGGACACCGAAACCACTGAACAATTAGAGTACGCGGTACGTATTGACTCCCCGGAGGATCTGGAATCGGCTGTTGAGCGCGGGTTACAGGATCCGGAGTGGCTCAGAGAGAAACGCCGGACGGCCAGAGAGCAGTTGTTTTTTCAGCTGGATGGGAAGGCTTCGCTGCGGATTGTGCAAAACGCCTTAAGTCTGCTGAATGCGGCAGACACACGGGCCGCAGGAGATTAATAATCTTATCCTCTGGTATATCCATGTCATCTGAATTCCTGGGCGATCCCCGCTTCCGTCAACACATTGCGGAATGTACCGATAGAGCCTGGCTCCGGCAGCATGCTATTCAGGTACCGAAGGATCAGATCAACGTGGTTGCGGAAATCCCTGGCGCACTGTTCGACTATGACCAGAATGTAATGGTCAAACTATTCGGCTGGCGGAATACCGTGTCTATCATCTTCAGCCCGGTAATGCGTTCCCGGGCGAAAAAGTCCTGGGATATGGCC
Source organism: bacterium (assembly GCA_035267465.1). Lineage (GTDB taxonomy): Bacteria > Fidelibacterota > JAANXI01 > JAANXI01 > JAANXI01 > DATFLS01. The sequence continues at coordinate 9,659 of DATFLS010000351.1, read as the reverse complement.
CGGTGGCTGCTGGAGCGCAGCGTCAACACCCCCCAACCACTGGCCGTCTACACTGCGCGTAAATATGGAGTGATTCGGGAAAATTTTTACCTCTCGAAGGCAGTTCGGGATTACCGGACAGCCCGGCACATTCTGCAGGACACTACTGTGAGCCGCAACGATAAGAACCACCTTATCCAATCCTTAGCAAAGATTGTCCGGCGCATCCACGACCATCATGCGGTTCACAACGATCTCACGCTCGCAAATTTTCTGGTCAAAGATTTTGTCCCCGAGGAGATAGCGCTGGTAGATCTCAATCGCGCCACCAGATGGTGGAGGTTACCCCGTATGAAACGCCTCGCTGATATTGCTCGCATGGATTTGTGTTCCTGCGATTTCACCAACCCCACCGACCACTATTGCTTTCGGGAAGTCTTTCTGCGGGCCTACGGCAAAGAGAATTACACCCGGAATCAGAAGGTGCTCAGCCGGCTGGTACGGCATCGATTCCGGCAAAAACGAATGAAGCGTCTTCGCAATCTCTGGAACTAATATGGATGGATTAACTGAGCCTTACGGCGTGATCACCTGGGGGTGCGGATTATTGCGGTTCTACCAGCAGAATCGTCTGTGCATGCACTCCCGGCAGGATTTTTTTGGATTCGAGCAACCGGAGACCGCTTTGTTCGATTTCGTCCTGAATTTGTCCGGTGGTGGCCATGGTGATCTTGTGGTGCTCCCTGAACATGCGCATACATTTATGCAGCACAGAGGATGTGTAGACTGATATCACCGCCCAGCCTGAAATCACTCTGGCAATTTCTGAAAAGGCGGCAATCCGTTCGCCCGGGGTATGAAAATGCTGGAAGAGCCGTATCGAGAGGATAGCATGGAAGGCCTTATCACGAAAGGGAAGTTCCATGATATTCCCCTGTGTGAAATTCATCCGATCACGGAACCGCTCCTGAACCCTGAGCAACATCTTCCTGTTAACATCTCCAACGAAAACCCGGATGGGTTCCTCAACCAGGAATGAGGTGAACCGGCCATATCCGCAGGGGATATCCAGTATTTTCTCGTCTTCCTGGTAGATGAGGTTGATAAAATCTCTGACAATTCGGGACTCCGCAGCATGTACGATTTTCTGATCGAGTCCCCGATAACGAGTTCGCTCGTATTCCCGAATGTCAGCCAAATCTTCTTTAACACCGCTCATAGACGGTAAGATAATTATTTTTTAACCTTACAACAAACGGAACTCTTGGGTCAGTAATCTTATTTAAAAGAACAGGCAAAAAACGAAAGGTTGCCTCCTGAGTTATTTCAGTTGATTTCAACTATACGGAAGGGTAAAATACGCCTCTATGAAATCTTTCATACTGTCCCTCCTGTCCCTCGCAGTCGCAGTTGCTGTCATTCCCTGGGACCTGCATGCGCTCGACCTCCAAATCGGAGAAAAATTCACCTATCAACTGAAATACGGTCTGATCAAGGCCGGAATCTCCACCATGGAAGTCCAGGATATTGAGACCGTTCGGGGACATACCACCTACCGGCTTCATTCCCGCACCAGATCCAATAATTTTGTAGATACGTTCTACCGGGTCCGGGATTCTATCACCAGCTGGATTGACACCTCCTCGATTGCCACGGTGCAATTTGAAAAATCGTTGAACGAAGGAAAATACCAGAAAGATTATCACGTTTGGTTCGACTATGATAATATGCGGGCTATCTCATCGGATACCACCTTCTCCATTGAATCACAGATGCAGGATGTCCTCTCTCTCTTTTATTACATCCGCTCCTTCGACATCAGTGTCGGAGACACAATTCGGATGAGCAACTTCGATAATGATAAAATTTCGCCCTTCTGGATCTCCGTTGTGAAAGAGGAGCAGGTGAAGGTCCCCGCTGGCACTTATACCTGTCTTGTCGTCGAACCCTTCGTAGAATCGGATTTCCTGTTTAAATATGAAGGTAATCTCAAAATCTGGTTCACGAAGGATGAGCGGAGTCTTCCGGTGTTAATGAAAAGTAAAGCGCTCTTTGGGTCGATGATTTTACGAATGACCTCGTATGATCCGGGCAATACGGATGACACGGCTCGTACAGGGGGACTATAACGCCTGATTCTGGCTGCAGGCATACCCTGCAAATTAATCTGCAGAGAAAATCTGACTGCACTCCCCGGGGAACACACAGCATTACGGACATGATCATCCGGGACCATTCCCGCTGAGGCAACCAGAGACGCTCCCGGACATCGGAAGTATTTGTATCGTTTTATTGACGGCTACAAAATACGGGCAATGTCATTGAATATCACAAAGATCATTAAGGCCAGCAGCAACGCCATACCAATCTGTTGAATGACCATGCGGGTGCGTATCGAAAGTGGTTCCCCCTTAATGCCTTCGGTAAATATAATGACCAGATGCCCGCCGTCCAGGGCCGGAATGGGCAGGATATTCAAGAATCCGATATTGATACTGATGATCGCAATTAAATTGAGTAAGTCAAGGAACCCGCTCCTGGCAGACTCTCCAACCAGTTTCGCGATAAAGACCGGACCGCCGATTGAGCGCAGCGATTCTTCGCCGGTGATCAACATTTTCAGTGAAAGCACGGTGATTTTCCCCCACTGCCACATCTGGCTAAACCCGGCACCGATCGATTCAAACAGGCCGGCGTTGCGATAGGTCGTCTGTGGAGCGATTCCAATCAATCCGACTTCTTCGAGATTTCCGTCCACCATCTGTCGTTCCGCCCGGGTGGTCAGAGTCGCTTCATGTTGCTCTCCGTCACTTAACCAGGTTACGGTGATCTCCTGATCAGGTTTGCTATGGATAGCCGCAGTCAAGTCCCGCCAGGTGTCCACTTGCTGCCCGTTCACCGCGACGATTTCATCCCCGGATTTAACGCCGGCCTGCGCAGCAGGATAATCAGGCGCCACCTGTTCCACCCTCGTGGTGTTTGAGACTTCCGGAATGCCGACATTTAACGTCACAAATCCGAACAGCACTGCGGCAAGCAGAAAGTTCATAATAACGCCGGCAGTGATGATAAATACCTTTTTGGGGACACTCTTTGACGTGAATTCCCAGGGTTCTCCCTTAATTTCTTCGTCCATGCTCTCATCCAGCATGCCGGCCATTTTTACATATCCACCCAGCGGAATCACACCAAGACAATATTCAGTCTCCCCGCTTTTCTTTTTAAAAATATGCGGCGGGAATCCGATGGAAAACCGGTCGACCCGCACCCCGGAAAGTTTCGCTGCGATAAAATGCCCTAATTCGTGTACAAAAATAATAATTCCCAGCGCAAAGACAATTGCTGCAATATTTGTTAACATATATCTCTTCTCATTTCGGTTATGTTCGTCCGGTTATGTCCGGCTCAGTATTCTTCTAATTGCATTCTAATTTATGTGTTAAATACGCCTTTGTCCACCGCTCGGTTTCAATGATATCGTCCAGGTCCGGATTTTGAACAGGATCATGGGCATGCATCGCTGCCTCAACCAGGCGGGGAATTTGATGAAAACCGATGGTGCTGTCAAGAAAGGCGTACACGGCAAATTCATTAGCGACATTCAGTACAGCGGGCATAGTGCCGCCGACTCGAATAGCTTCAAAAGCCATGGCCATGCAGGGGAATTTCTTAAAGTCGGGTTGCTCGAATGACAGGGTACCTATCTCAGTCAAATCAAGGGTTTCCCAGTGCGCTTCCACATGCTCCGGATAGGTCAGGGCATACTGGATAGGCACCTTCATGTCGGGAAGACCCAGTTGGGCTTTGACGGATCCGTCGAGAAACTCGACCATGGAGTGAATAATGGATTGCGGGTGAATCACCACATCCATGGAATCGACATTCATATTGAACAGCCAGTGTGCCTCGATTACTTCCAGTCCCTTGTTGGCCATAGTCGCTGAATCGATGGTTATTTTTTTCCCCATATTCCAGTTCGGATGCTTCAAAGCCTGCTCCACGGTGATCCCTGGGAACTTTAATTTTGGCACTTCCCGGAACGGCCCGCCGGATCCGGTTAAAATAATTTTGCGAACCTGCCGTTCATCCTCGCCTGCAATGCATTGCCAGATAGCGCTATGTTCGCTGTCCACCGGATATAACTCTACCCCGGTGTCCTTCAGGAGTTGATTAATCACCGCGCCTGCCATCACCAGTGATTCTTTATTGGATAAGGCCACGTTCACGCCGCCTCGAATGGCTGCCACTGTCGGTTCCATGCCCGGCGCTCCCACAAGGGCGTTCAGCAGTAAGGTGCAGTCGTCACGCGCAGCCAGTTCCAGGAGTCCGGATCGGCCGCCATATACGGTGATCTCCTGATCCCGGAGAGCATCCTTGACGGAGTCGTACTGAGATTCATCCGCGATGCACACCGCTGCCGGACTGAATTCACGTGCCTGCCGGATCAATCGCTCCGTGTTCCCGTACGCAGACAATCCGATGATCGAGAACCGGTCCCGATGTTCGGCGATCACCCGGAGGGCATTCTCTCCGATGGATCCGGTGCTTCCCAGTATCGTTACATACTTGATGGCAGACTCCATCCCAGTTCAGCAATGCAGTTCCAGATACGTCCATTCGTGCGGAATGCGATACCGGTATTTATCCGGTTCCAGGATCGCATGGCTTTGATTCCCAGATGAAAAACCCGGTGTTCGAATGCTCCGCTAAACTCTGACCCGAATTCGGCCGCCCGGGTATCACTCATCTGGCCTCGTACGAAACTCACCGTGAGATCCAGGGAGGTCACCCAGGATTGGTAATATCGTGAATACTGAAGGCTGAAATCCAGATCGTTCGATTTCAGAATATGCGCGCCGTCCAGTTTTTGCACCAGCACTCCAATTGCCAGCGTATGCAAGGTATCGCTGCCGACACCTGACCGGTACCGGGCGCCAAACCCATTGAGGACGGCCAGATCCCCGTCAATCATCATGGGATTATACCGGACCATCAGCTGTAAATTCGGCGTCAAATCGGCCATACCGGTGAAGGTGCCCGCTGTGGTTATCGCCGGTTCGTCAGCAGACCAATAGCGCGTGTTCGATCCGGTCCAGGCCGCACCCTGCTGATAAAAGAACTGAAATCGCGGAAATGCCCGGGTGAGCCTGAACACCACGCCCGGCATGTGCCCGAAATGCACACCCATCTGTCCGGAGAATCGTTCCAAATCCCGGGAAATGGTGGTGGAATCGCTCTGCGCAAAATCCATGGGAAAATGGTACTGCCCGAATAACCTTCCTCCCAGGGAAAGCAACAGTACATTAAGAAGGATGATACGATACATATTCAGTAGATAGCGAATAATTTTGAACCGATGCCTGGATTGTCCGGAGTTCGGTGTCCGAAAAATCCTGCCTGATGCATTCACAATTGAATTGGCGCTGAAATGCCCGGATGATGCTGGCTGTGAGATCCCCAATATCGGGAGGAGCAGAGAGATGCTCCTTCAGACAGGTGGTGGACGATTTCATGCCTGCCCTGACCGTCGCCTGGCCGGCAGGTGAGAGATTCAACAGAGTGGCGATGTCCTCATGCGCCGGACCCAATAATATGGACCCGTGCTGCAAAATATTTGCCGAGAATTGTCGCTGGGCGCTGCCTACCACTTTTTTCCCACCGATCTGGAGCTCATGTTTCGTGGAGGAGGAAAAACAGAGTTCCCCGGCAGCGGACGCTGAGTAGTGCTCACGGAGGTTATCTGACTGCACTCGAAGTGTGATATCCACTCCTGATTGCCGGATCCCTTCCGCCAGTGCCAGACTGATCCGGTTATGCACAGCAGGGATCCCGCCGCCGGCCAGCGGAGAATGCAGGGGAAGGATGACGGCGTAGGTCAGTTCATCAGCATGGAATACGGCTCGCCCTCCGGTAGGACGACGGACAACATCAATACCTGCTTGTGAACATTGTTCAAAATTGATGGTTCCGTGGGATTGGTGATACCCGAGTGACAGAGCGTATGGCTCCCATTGATACAATCGCAGCGTTGGCCGGGCGCCCTCCGACACGGCCAGACATTCGTCCGCAGCCATCTGAAAAGCGCCGGTCTCCTGACGAAACGGAATCAGCCTCCAGGGTGTGTTCTCCATCAGTGAATCAAACCGCGCTTACTGTTTTCGACAAACTGTATAATTTGCTGGATTTCCTCGGTTTGGGGCAATTCTTCCTTAATTTTGCTCACCGCCTGTGAGGTATTATATTCCGAGCGAAAAATGAGCCGGTATGCTTTCTTAATCAAGGTCCGGGTCTCGTTTTCAAATCCCCGCCGGCGGAGCCCCACTGCGTTGAGTCCGTAATAGGCAAGTGGCTCAGAACTGGCCAGGACAAAGGGAGGTACATCCTTCGTCACCCGGACACCCCCTCCCACAAAACTGTGCCGTCCAATCCGCACGAACTGATGAATGGGCACCAGGCCGCCGATGCTGGCATAATCTTCAATGGTGACATGTCCCGCCAGGTTCACCGCGTTTGCCAGAATCACGTGATCCCCCACCAGACAATCGTGAGCAATATGCACATAGGCCATAATCAGACAGTCATGGCCCACGATGGTTTTCAGACGATCATCAGTCCCTCTGTGAATAGTTGCGTATTCGCGAATAACCGTGTTCGGTCCGATTTCTGTGAAAGTGTCTTCTCCCTTGAACTTGAGATCCTGTGGGACTTCGCCCACCACTGCGCCCTGGAAGACTTTACAGTGTTGATGCAGAATGGTGTTTTCTCCAATCAGAGCATGGGCATGAATTTCCACCCCATCTTCTATGATCGCCTCCCCCCGGATTATGGAGTAAGGCCCGACAACCACCTCATCACCAAGTTGTGCCGATTCATCGACAATAGCTGTAGGATGAATACTCAAAGGTTATTCTTCCTGTTCTACAATCGAAGCACTTAATTCCGCTTCTGCGACAACCTGGCCGTCCACATACGCTCTGCCCTGCATTTTACAAATAGATAACCGATACTTCAATAATTCCAGCTCCAGCCGGATTTGATCGCCCGGTATAATGGGCTTTCGAAACTTGACTTTATCTATAGAGGTAAAATAGACCAATTTATTTTCCGGATTTTCCACAGTGTTCAGCAGGAGCACTCCACCGGCCTGACCCATGGATTCCAAAACCATCACACCGGGCATAATGGGTTTGTCCGGGAAATGGCCCTCGAAGAACGGTTCGTTGATGGTGACATTTTTAATAGCCGTCACCCGTTTTTCAGGTTCAAGCTCCAGGATGCGATCCACCAGCAGGAACGGATACCGATGAGGAAGAATTTTAGTAATAGCGCGAATATCAAAGAAGTACTGGCCCGGATCCCGCCCCTGGTATTTCTCCCGCAGCATCTGCCGTTCATATTCTTTCTTAATTTTCTTTACCAGTTCCACATTCGCGGCATGACCGCTGCGGGCCGCGATAATATGCCCCCGGATCGGAATACCGAGCAACGCCATATCTCCCAGGAGATCAACCACCTTGTGCCGAACCGGCTCGTTATAGAATCGCAATTCCTTGCTGTCGAGGATCCCGTTGTTGCCCAGAGTGATATCCTCTTCGATTTTGAACAGCTTCTTCAGCCGGTTGAATTCCGATTCGTCGATCTGCCGATCCACAATCACAATCGCATTGTCGACGTTCCCGCCCTTGATCAGACCCTGCTCCTTGAGTTCTTCCACCTCATGGAGGAAACAGAACGTGCGGGCAGGTGCAAACTCCTCTGCAAATTCGTCTTCCAGAGAATAGAGGGCGGTATACTGGGTGCCGAGATGCGGATTTTTATAATCAATCATGAATGTGATGCGCAGTCGATCCGAGGGAAGCAAATGCACATCAACCTCACGATCCGGATCCGAATAGGTAATGGTTTTATCGATCTGCAGTTCGTATCGCTCCTCATCCTGTTCGCGAAATCCTGCATTGAGCAGGGCATCGACGTACGGTTTGGAACTGCCGTCTATCACCGGCGGCTCAGGGCCATCCAGTTCAATTAATACATTATCCAGCTGCAGGCCCGCCAGAGCGGCCAGTACATGCTCCACCGTATGTACCTTGGCTCCGTTCGCCTGAATGGTGGTTCCGCGGTCGATATTCACCACGTGATCGATATCCGCCCGGATCGCCGGGGCATTTTCCAGGTCCGTCCGCTTGAACTGGTATCCGGAATTCACCTCCGCGGATTTGAAGGTCATGGTGCAGGGTTTGCCGGTGTGCAGTCCATAGCCTTTCACTGATATGGGATTTTGGATAGTTCGTTGTTTACTCACTTCTATGTATCTTTCTTGTTTACCTTTTTCTCCAGGTCACGCAGCCGTTGCGCATACTCCGGGAGTTTTCTGATGTGGATTTTTTGTTTTTTCTCATCCGCATGGGCGATGGCAGGAAAGCCGGAGATCGTTTTGCCAGGCTCAATATCTTTGGTCACCCCGGCCAGGGCAGCGATCGTGACGCCATCACCGATATGAATATGACCGGCTATGCCCGTTTGTCCACCCACGGTCACGAAATCTCCCAGCCGGGTACTGCCGGAGATGCCAACCTGTGAAACAATTAAACAGCCTCTGCCGAGCTTCACATTATGCCCCAGCTGGATTTGATTGTCCAGTTTGGAGCCCTCCCCGATGACTGTCTCTCCCAGGGTGGCACGATCAATGGTACAGCTGGAACCGATTTCCACATCATCTTCGATCCGGACGATACCGACCTGGCGTATCTTTTTATGTTTACCCTCATGGTAGACAAACCCATATCCGTCACTGCCAATGATGGTCCCGCTGTGAATGACCACCCGATCTCCGATGACGGTACCGTGATAGATGTTCACGTTTGAATGGATATAACACTCTGCTCCAATTGTGGTGCCTCGCCCGATAGTAGCATGACTTTTAATCACCGTATGATCCCCTATCCTGGTACCGGCTTCTATAATAGAATAGGGCCCGATGTTGACATCTGCGCCCACATCAACCGAGGAATCAACAATTGCGGTATCATGAATTCCAGTAAAGGTCTCCGGTTCCGGTGGACGAAAGACGTCAATAAGCTTTTTCACGGCCAGTTGAGGGTTGTCCACCAGGATACATGGGGTAAATTCGCCACTATAATGCGAAGGCAGGATTACCGCACCGGCTTTGGTGGTCTGAAGATACTTGAAATATTTACTGTTGCCAATAAAGGAAATATTCTGAGAGGTCGCATGCTGAATTTCAGCAATATCGGTAATAACGGTATCAGGTGAGCCGCCCTGCAGCTCACCTGATATTCTCTCAACAATTTCGGCAAGTGTTAATTCCACAGATATGTTCAGTTTCTCGGGACGGGATAATTTTTAATCAGGCTCTCACTGAGAACTGGACGTTCCTTCTTGCCCTGTCCCTCGACGAAGTTCATACAACACATCTGCTGTGATTTCATGTTTCTCTTCGGCATAGAGGATATTCCCCGCGGCAACGTCGAACACATAATCATAGCTCCCGTCGGTGGCGACCTTCCGGATTGCCGCATCGATTCTCTGTAGCACGGGGCCGAGGATTTGCTCCTGTTTCGCATAAATCTGTCCCTGGGGGCCGACGTTCTGCTGCTGGAATTGCTGGATTTTTTGCTGTAATTGCTGCATCTGCTGCTGTTTTTGCTGGCGACGTTCCT
>DATFLS010000350.1:0-3262 GCA_035267465.1 bacterium | reverse complement strand
AGCAAGACGATCAGCTCAACTTCCGAATGATTCTTGGCCAGGGACTTGGCGATATTTTTCAACAGCACCGTCTTACCTCCCCGGGGAGGCGCAACCACCAGCGATCGCTGCCCCTTCCCGATGGGCGAAATAGCATCGATGATTCTTCCGGTTTTATCGTTGGGACTGCGTTCCAGTTTAAAAGGTTCAATCGGCGAGATCGGCGTCCCCTCGCTGAACCTCCGAATTGTATGCCATTTCTCAACCGGCACACCATTGACCGTGAACACCGATTTCACCTGCAATCCACTCTCGCGGCCGGGTTCCGTATCGCCGGTCACCAGGCAACCCTGCCGAAGATCATTATCCAGAATGATATTCGGCGCCACAAAAATATCATCATTGGTTCGACGCCAATCCAGCGACTTTTGCCTGATAAACCCGTATCCCCGATCTTCCATTTCAAGGATCCCTTCAAATTCCTCACTCAATGCGACTATCCTCCATTCTACTCTGTGTTTTGATTACTGTAAACTATATCAAACAATAATAATTTCCGTCCTCTTTGCGAAACTCCATCGTCCAGGGTGTCACTTAAAGAGACAATTCCATTCTATAACGATGTAAACTCTGGTGGCGACCAGACCCCGGCACTACTCGATAACGTGCCGGAAAAAAGGTGCAGTAGTGTTTCGCACCAAATTGTCGTTCGTGCTCTGTTACCCTCAGGCTTATAGATGAAACAGACATTAACGTATTGGTATTATCTCAGGAAGGCTGACAAACCGAGATCATATCTGGCTATGACTATCTATCTTCGTGCTTCCCATTCCTCAGAGTTTAAAATCTCTGTAATGTACATATATTTTACGGAAAAAGAAACTCCCCATCCGACCACCATACTATTCTTACCAGATGATAGTGAGTTTTCTGACTTCCTGCTGCATTCCTTTTTGAACCCGAAAGAGATACATACCACTACTCACACGCTTACTGTATTTATTTGTTCCATTCCACAGGACGCTGAAGGGCCGGTTCGGTTCCGTCACCGGACTGTCATAAATGCGTTTGACATGGCGTCCCAGGATATTGAATACATCGACCCGGACGTCGCCGGGATCCTGAAACACCAGAATCAACGAAATGGTATTCCCATGCTTTTCGCTGGACATAATCCAGGGATTATGGCGCCACGCATACGAATCCTTGATCTGCGATCCGGTATCGGGATACGCAATTTGCAGGCGCATTTTCCAATTAGCTTCCACGGTTCTACTGGTGGGATATCGTACGAAAAGCTGTGAAAATTCGGTATTGTCTCCACTCTGCCTGTAAAAGCTTTTGTTCATTTCAGGAATCAGGGAATCAGCTGCTACACCGTTACTATCCGAAGTCACCTGCAGACTGAGCTGGGTGAGCCCCTCCCCCACAGGCTCTGGTTGCCAGGAGATCCAGCCTTGACTCGGTTTACCTAATCGCACACTATCCAAAACCACTCCTCCAAGAGATTCTCTTAACTTGAAGGAGACCGGCTTATTATTAAACAATTTCACTTCTGCCTGGAGTACTTGTGTATTCAGATTCGGCAGATCAAAAACGGTCGCCGCTGTTCCACCTTCCAAGGGTAGATATGTGTTGACAGTTTCTCCGCTGCTGTAATCGAGCGTTTCCACCACCTGGCCACCCGAACCGAAAATGCTGAGGGTGTAGTTGCCAGAGAGGGTCTCGGCTGGCTCCTGCTGATTGAATAAAATCATCCAGGCGTTGTCGTACCGGGTATATTTTGAGAAGTCCGGGCCGGTGCCGCTGACATTATTTTTCATCACGATATCATATTCATTCCCATCAGAGAGCAACAGCGCAGCATTCATATCCAGGAGAGGGTCTTCCCCGTTACTGAGTGGCGGACTGATGACCGCATCCGAGATCATACCATCATACAGCCGGACGTAGGACCCGGCGTAGTTTTTTATCACGCTACCCCTGTCAATGGTTGGGAATTGCGAGATGGTCAGCGCCGGCTCCACCGATGGGATATTGAACTCTCCGTAATGGTATTCGGGTGCACCTTCCGGTAAATAGGTATGTCCGACGTTCGCAATCAACCAATTGGTGAACACCTGGTCGAAGGTGAGGAAGACATTCCCGGCTTGGGAAAACGCCCTGTCAAGGCCGCTGACTCCCTGGCCGCCCGGTCCGCCGGTCTGGACAATCTGCTGCAGGAGGCCTGCGCCGTATTGCGCGTACAGATACAGGGTCCACAGTCCGACCTTCGCATAGTCAGCGATCACATCCTCCGCCTCGTAATCAAAATGCGTCAGCGTGCGGGTGGGATTCGACAGGAAGTTCGAGAAGCTCCGGGCCTGCAGACCGAACAGATGGGCGGTCACTTCCGACATCCCCTCGTTCACCCATATATCTTCAGAGGGATCGGCGCCGAAATGCAGGAGATGCTGGAGTTCGTGCGCCGCCGTGGTGATGGTCTGCTCAAAGTCCTGGCTCAGGCCGGGATCCGTATCGATGTAGAGGATATCTGCCTCGTTCTTTGAGGCTTGATCGGGATCTTCATCTGGATCTAATTGATCCAGCGGATCGAAATACCCCGCCACATAGTTGCCGCCAGCTTCGGGATCGTAAGTGTCCTGGATGTCCAGGAGTAACACATAAACGGAATCATTCCCGTCGACATCCGGTGGCTCACCAAACAGCTCCACTTCATTCCTGAAAAATCCTTGTGCCGGATTGTATAACCCGTTCGGTGTGGAGTTAAACATTCGATCTTTCAATTTTGTTAATAAGTTTTGAATCGTTACTTCTCCGATACGTGTGAGTTCACTCTGCTCGATAAAAAAGGTTACTTCAGATCGAGAGGTATCATACCGTTCGAAAGTCATAGATTCGAATGCAGGTTTGATGGCCTGCAGATCTTCCCGAATATAGAAATTTTTAGTGTTGGCAGTTGGTTTACCTAGCGGAGAGAGATGCACTACTGACTCCACCGGCCGGTTCGCGTACGGGAAACCGCAAATGGGTTCCTGGGCGGAGATTCGGTCGAGAGGCAGAACACTCAGAACGATTAGAAGCAGGTATGTGGGCAGGCGATATTTTGTCACGTTTACAGAAACTGGTTCGTGAAGTTATTTATGGCGTCCTCTTTCCCGACGATAATTAGAATCGTGTCCTCTTCCAGGACGGTACCACCATGGGGTATGGCTACTTTCGTTATTTCTTCGATGTACTCTGCATCATCGTCCTGTTTTACCACTTGTTCATTGATGCCGAT
>DATFLS010000349.1:0-8498 GCA_035267465.1 bacterium | reverse complement strand
AACAGCACGCAATCCGCAATTTTATCGCCGACCCCGGGTAAGGTCATTAACTCTGTCTTTGCCTCGGGATAGGAGAGCGCGCTCAGCGACTCAAGGTGAAAACCATTCCGGACCTGATCGACGATCCCCCACAGGTATTTTGCCCGGAAGCCGAGGCCGGCATCATACAATGCCTGCAGATGCACGTCCGCCAGCTGCTCCGGTGTGGGAAGGGTGCTCCATCGCCGGCCGTCTTGAACATACCTGACACCGAAGCGATCCGAGAGGGTGCGGATATTGCTGGTGATGCGGGGAATGTTCGACGCCGCCGAGCATAGAAAACTCACCAGACAATCCCAGGGCTCCTGCCGCAGCAATCGCAGTCCTTCGAACTGAGAATACGCCTTCATTAATAATGAGTCATGTCTCCAGGGATGGAAAATAACGGAGATATCATCTTCCATGCGGAAAAAGGACCGGAGGAATGCTTCATCAATAGCTCCGGAGATTGATTCATACCTGAGAGTGTTTTCCTGGTGTTCGAGGTAAAAAATTCTCAATCCACTCTGCAGGACATATCCGGCTTCATATCGCTGCCATTGGAAAAACTGGCCGCTCTCCAGCGAACAGGCAAGATTCAATGGTTTATCGAGGGTAATCGTGTTCATAGGCTTCTGTCCGGATAAAGTAACCGGAACCACGAATGACCCGAATTTGCACCAATGACAAACCCTTCCATTCCGTTAATTCGTGTTATCCGTGAAATTCGTGGTTCCATTGAAAATTACCATCCCCGCAAACCGCTTGAAACGTATACTTGCCTCAGTCACTAAAACTTATTTAGCTTGTTTTATTAGATTTCGAAATCTGCGGCTTCAATGGGAGCAAAGTTTCAGCTCGGTGAGCCAGCTACACAATATTTTGTCAGCGATGTAAAACCCGCCTCCGGGAAGCATGTGAGACTATCTATTGGTACAAATTGATACGAGATACTTTTGGAGGTGATACAACCTTGCTGTCCTCTTCCGCACCCCTTCTGAAAAAATTAAAAGAATTAAAACTGACCTCTGCTGCCACTGACAAAGCACTCCCGGAGCAAACCAGCTCCTCATCCCACATCCCGGCTGCCCTAATTATTTGAATGCGCACTGTGGAGGCCGTATGAGAATGCAATGTCAATGAAAATATTTTCATTTTCCATAGAAGAATCCATGAGAACTATCGTTTCTATTAAGTTATTGATTATAATACATGTAGAGAGGTTTTATGAAACATCTCCACCAGGCATGAACAATGTTTACAATCTTAAACGTTCCACTTGATTTCCCGTTTTCATTCAGCCTCTGTGGTTGGCATCCATTTTTTAAATCACTGGATATAAAATATGGGTATTCCGGGAATCGGATACTGCGCATTGATTTACTCCTGTATCTCCTGCTCCTTATGTTCCAGGTGTTCGTCGATGCGTTTGATGTGCTCGTCGGTGATTTCCTGGATGGTTTCCATGGCGCGGTGGGCGTTATCCTCTGAGATTTCGTGCTCCTTTTCCAATTCCTTCACAGTATCGTTGGCGTCGCGGCGGATATTCCGGATGGCGATGCGGCCTTCTTCGGCGAGCTTATGGACATAGCGGGTGAGTTCTTCCCTCCGTTCTCTGGTGAGTTCGGGAATGGGCAACCGGATGACTATGCCATCATTCTGCGGGTTCAATCCGAGATCCGATTCCAGGATTGCTCGTTCCACATCAGGTATGATATTTTTCTCATAGGGTTGAATCACCAGCAAGCGTGGTTCCGGCGCACCAACCTGAGCCAGCTGTTTTAGCGGCGTCTTGGTTCCGTAGTAATCCACTTTGATTCCGTCGAGCAGCGCCGTAGAAGCACGACCGGTCCGGATGGAAGCAAGATCGTGTCTGGTTTTTTCGACCGCTTTGTCCATGCGATCCCTGGCGTCTTCATAGATATCATTTAACATGGTATCACCCCGTGACTTTGGTTCCTATTTTTTTTCCCATAACAAGTTTATGTAAATCGTGTTCCCGGGTCATGTTGAACACAATCATCGGAAGTTTGTTTTCCTGCGATAATGTGATCGCCGTAAAATCCATCACACCCAATCCATCTTCCAGGATTTTCCGGTATGTGAGCTCCTCAAATCGTTGGGCACCCGCATGCTTGGCCGGATCTTTATCGTAGACGCCGTCCACTTTGGTTCCCTTGATAATCACCTCCGCTTCGATCTCGATGGCCCGTAAGACTGCTGTCGTATCGGTAGTGAAATACGGATTCCCGGTGCCTCCCGCAAAGATGACGATTCGTGATTTTTCCAGGTGCCGGATAGCGCGCCGTCGGATGAAGGGTTCGGCGATTTCCTCCATTTTGATGGCAGTCAGCACCCGGGTCTCCAGGTCCAGTTTCTCCAGAGCGTCCTGCAGAGCCAGGGAGTTGATCACGGTGGCCAGCATTCCCATATAGTCCGCACTGACCCGGTCGAATCCGACTTGACTTGCCGAGAGTCCCCGAAAGATATTCCCGCCTCCGATAACCACGCCGATCTCCACTCCTGTCCGGGCGACCTCACTGATCTGCGAGGCGATGGTGCGGAGGACCTCGGGATTGAGTCCGAATTTTTGATCTCCGGCGAGCGCTTCACCACTTAACTTGAGTACAATTCGTCGAAACGCCGGAGATGCATTCATGATTCGGTGGAATAAGGTTTAGCCTGAATTATTCTAAAAAAATAGCACACTGATGTGCACAGAAACAAACGATGAGCACCGATCCTCCGCCATCCCCACCTCCAAAGTATATAAGTGCTTAAAGAGGCCCGTATCCGAGAGAAGTGTGTCTGAACAGGCAATGAATCTTTGATGAAGATTGTATCATGCTCGATACCAGTAACCCTCCGACCATCTGTCCTTATATCCTTATGGACCTGGTGAGGTGCGGGGCATCTTTACCAGTTGCAAAACCTGAGTTCATCCCTTTTTGTGAATTTATCCCCGTCAGGAGCCGGCTCTCTGACCGGCGAGTGTTATTCTTTCTGGATTATGATTAATTCAGATGATATCCCATGCCGTTTAATGCTCATGCAATAACCGCCATACAGCCGGATAAAATGGTTACTCCGTGGAATCCTCACCGAGTTCATACCGAACGTATCGATTGACGGCAATATTTTCGCCAAGTTTTGCCACCGCTTCGTTGATCAGCTGGTCGACGGATTTATCAGTATCCTTTATAAAAGGTTGTTCAAGGAGCGTAACTTCTTTGAAAAATTTTTCGAGCCTTCCATCGATAATTTTTTCTACGATGTGCTCAGGTTTACCTTCCTGTGATGCCTGTTCTTTAAAAATGGCTTTTTCTTTCTCCACCACCGTATCATCCATGCGGTCGCGATCAATTGCCAGGGGATTCATTGCGGCAATTTGCATGGCAAGGTCATAGGCAAGATCTTGAAATTCGTCAGTTTTCGCAACAAAATCCGTTTCGCAATTCAATTCCAGGAGAACACCAATTCTGCCCCCGGGGTGAATATAGGAGGTAATGACTCCTTCGTTGGCCTCCCGTCCGGCCCGCTTCTCCGCCTTCGCCATCCCGCGCTTCCGGAGTACTTCCACCGCTTCGTCGATATCCCCGTTCGTTTCCTGCAGCGCGCGCTTGCAATCCATCATCCCGGCGCCGGTTTTATCCCGCAGCTCCTTCACTTGTTGCGCAGAAATTGCCATCGTCCTCTCTGTCTCCTCCATCTCTGTTCCCTATTTCAAAATTCGCATTCTGATTTATGCTTCGTCGTCTTCTTCCAGTTCTCCGAATTCTTCTTCCAGCTCGGTAGCCCGCTTCTCATCGATATCCGATTGTTCCACTTCATCCTCGTCTTCCGGCGCTTCACTCATTTCCACTTCGGCTTCTTCCAGAAGATCCGCATCAGCCAGGACTTTGCTCGCTTCCAGATACTCGCCGGCTGCGGTATCTTTCCCCCGCGCTTCCAGCACAGCATTGGAAATCTGCCGCGTAATAAAGGCGATGGTCCGGATGGAATCATCGTTGGCAGGAATCGGATAGTCCACCATTTCCGGATCCGCGTTAGTATCGACCAGCGCCACCACCGGGATATCCAGCCGGTTGGCTTCTGCCACGGCGATGTCTTCCAGTTCCGTATCCACCACAAACAGGAGATCCGGATGGCGCTTCATTTCCTTGATACCGCTGTGGAGCGTTTCCAGTTTTTCCCGTTCTCGCTCCAGAGATAAGACCTCTTTTTTGGTGAGGTTTTCGTACAGGCCGCTGGTGCTGTCTTTCTCCAGCTGCTTCAGCCGACGGATGGACCGTTTGATGGTGGTGAAATTGGTGAGTGTACCGCCCAGCCAGCGTTCCACGACATAGAACATTCCACACCGGCTGGCCTCCTCCCGCAGGATATCTTTGGCCTGCTTCTTGGTGCCTACGAACAGGATATCGCCGCCGTTCTTCACCACGGTCCGCACCCGCTCGACCGATTTCTCCAGACCCTCTATGGTTTTTTTCAGATCAATAATGTGAATCCCGTTTTTTTCCATGAAGATATAGGGCTTCATTTTGGGATTCCATTTACTGGTCAGATGACCAAAATGGGCTCCCGCACCAATTAAGGCTTCGAGAGTTACGTCTGACATGCAAATCTCCTTATATCCATACTTATTCCTCCGAGGTTATTTCGATAAAATCTTAGCGTTTCGAGAACTGGAACGCCTTCCGTGCGCCGGCCAGTCCGGGTTTTTTCCGTTCTTTGATTCGGGGATCTCTGGTCAGAAAACCGGCCTTCTTCAGTTTGGGACGAAAATCTTCATTCACTTTCTCCAGAGATCGGGACAACCCGTGCCGGATAGCGCCGGCCTGTCCGGAAAGCCCGCCTCCCTGGACATTCACTAATACGTTGTAATCCCCTTTGACCTCACACAGCTCCAGGGGCTGGTTGACCAGCATCTGCAAACTCTTGCGACCGAAGTATTCGTCGACCGGGCGTTTATTGATCAGAATATCGCCGCTGCCATCGGTCACCCGAACCCTGGCAACTGCCGTCTTTCGCCTCCCGGTCGCAGTGTAAACTATCTTTGGCATACTTTCCCTCGATTAAATCTTTAACCTTCTAATTCCCATTGTTCCGGTTGCTGTGCCTGATGCGGATGATCAGGCCCGGCGAACACTTTCAATTTTTTCAATTGATGCCTGGCGAGTTTGTTCGATGGCAACATCCCCTTGACTGCCGATAAAATCACGCGTTCGGGGTGCTTGTTCAGCATTTCATCGACGGTCGTGAATTTGGTGCCACCCGGATATCCGGAATGACTGAAGTACTGCTTGAGTGCTTGTTTATTGCCGGTCAACCGCACTTTCTCGGCATTGACTACAACCACAAAATCTCCGCAGTCCAGGTGCGGAGTGTAGGTCGGTTTGTGTTTTCCGCGCAGAATATGGGCGAGCTCGCTCGCCAAACGGCCGAGCACCCGATCCGCGGCATCAACCACGTACCATTTGTGCTCAACTTCTCTCGCTTTTGGCGTATATGTTTTCACCACGCTTCTCCCTTGACTCACATCAATTCTATCCAATTTTTGCAAAGCAAAGAAAGTTATAAGTTGAGTGTATCCATATCAAGCAATTTTTATTCCCCCGTATTATTCATAAACCAAAGGAGAATAGCACACAGATCTACACGGAAAAAATGGATGACCGCGGATAAAAGGTAGATAAGAGACCCCCATCTTCACCCAACCGGGTACATAGGTACATAAGGGCTGGAGATGGCCAATTTCGAGCAGTGGGCAATCTACATTACAGCTACACTACCTGTACCTTAAGTACCTATGTACCCTATGTACTTATGTACTTTGGGGGTGGGGAGGAGAGAATCTGTGGTTATCGTTTATTTCTGTGTTGATCCGCGTGCTATTTTTTCTCCCTCGGCCAGTTGAGATTTTTCAATCCGAGGTTCACCATTTGCCCGCGGATCAGGACCGCCTTCACCCGCCCTTTCATCTGACTGCCGTAGAAGGGCGAATTTTCGGAGCGGCTTTTCACGTGCTCGCGTTTGAACACCCATTCTTCTCTGGGATCAAAGATAGTGAGGTTCGCGTGTGCCTTCTGCCGGTAGAAATCGAGCGGCAGGTTCATGATCTCCCTGGGACGAATAATGAGTTTGTGCAGCACCGTTTCCACGGTGGTGAGATTATTATCCACCAGCGCTTTCATCACTACGCCCAGGGCAGATTCCAGTCCGATGAGCCCGGGTGGCGCCAGATCGAAGGGCTGCTCTTTCTCCTCCCGGGCATGAGGTGCATGATCGGTAGCGATCACATCAATCGTCCCGTCGATGACGGCTTTTCGGAGCGCATCAACATCTTTGCGAGTCCGAAGGGGTGGATTGACTTTGGTGCTGGTATCGAAGGTGCGCACTGCTTCATCGGTGAGGAGCAAGTGATGCGGAGTCACCTCACAGGTGACGTTCAGACCGCGCTCCCGGGCTGCCCTCAGCAGCTCAGCCGTCTCTGCCATACTCACATGCTGAATATGCAGCCGGCCGCCTACGTATTCCGCAATTCGGATATCCCGGTACACCAACACTTCCTCGGAGATCCCCGGAACGCCTGGCAGGCCAAGGGCAGTCGACACCTTACTCTCGTGCATCAGCCCGGAGCCCTTCAACTGAAGATCTTCCGCATGTTGCAGGATGGGCTTGTTCACCATTCGAGAATACTCCAGCGCCCGGCGCATCACTCCGGCATTGGCAATGGGGTTGCCATCGTCGGTGAAGGCCACCGCACCGGCCCGGGCCAGTTCGCTGTATTCGGTCAGTTCCATGCCCTTTCGTCCCTTGGTTGCCGCCCCGACCGGGTGGATATCCACCAGCAGCTCCTCCTGGCTCTGCCGGATAAATTGAATACTGCCGCGGGTGTCCAGAGTCGGATTGGTATTGGGCATGCAGCAGACAGTCGTAAACCCCCCGGCAAGCGCCGCCTCACTGCCGGTTTGCAAGGTTTCCTTGTGCTCGTATCCCGGTTCACGAAAATGCACGTGGATATCCGTAAAGCCCGGCGAGATGATCAAGCCGGCACAATCCACAACCCGCATGTCATCAGTCGGCTCAATGGTGGGGTCCATTCCGGCCAGTTGCCCATCTCTGATCAACACATCCTTTTTTTCCAGGGAATTGGACTCCGGTTGATAGACGTTTCCGTTCGAGAGTAACAGCTTACCGGTCAGATTCTCAGTATTAAGCATTGGAGTCCTCCTTCACATCCCTGCCGCCCAGCAACAGATACAGGAGCGCCATCCGGACGGCAACGCCGTTGAGCACCTGATGCAGGATTATTGATTTATCACTGTCGGCCACGTCACTGTCGATTTCCACACCACGGTTGAGAGGACCCGGATGCATGATGGTGAGCTCCTTCTGTAACCGGTCGATCCGCTCGCGCGTGATCCCGTATAAAGAACGAAATTCCCGCAGAGAAGGAATGAGCGCAGCCTGCATCCGTTCCTGCTGAATCCGGAGGACGTTGACGATGTCCATCTCCGGGAGGAGTTCGTCCAGGTTGTATGATACGGTGACACCGAGTTGATCGATAAACGGAGGGATAAAGGTTGGCGGTCCACAGACATATACCTCCGCTCCCATGGTGCGGAGACCGAAAATATTGGACAGGGCAACCCGGCTGTGGGCGATGTCGCCGACAATTGCGATTTTCAGACCGTCGATGTGTCCGAATTTTTCCTTGATAGACATAATATCCAGCAGTGCCTGGGTGGGATGTTCATGGGTGCCGTCCCCGGCATTGATGACCACCGCGTCCACATAGCGGGAGAGCTGGTAGGCTGAACCGGGTGTGTTGTGCCGGATAATCACCAGATCCATCTTCATGGCTTCAATATTCTGGATGGTGTCCCGCAGGGTTTCCCCTTTCGACAGACTGCTGCCGGTTGCGGAAAAATTGACGGTCTCTGCGCTGAGTCGCTTCTCTGCCAGTTCAAAGGAAAGCCGGGTTCGGGTGGATGGCTCAAAAAACAAATTCACGATGGTTTTTCCCTGAAGAGTCGGTACTTTTTTGATGGGCCGCTCCAATACTTCCCGGAAACTGAAGGCCGTCTCCAGAATGAGTTCAATATCGGATTTCGGCACATACTCCAGACCCAGCAAGTGTTTCTGAGACAACCCGCTCATTCTTCGTCCTCCTCACGGTCGTACAGGTAAATAGCGTCCTCTCCGTCGAGTTCATTCACGTACACCCGGACCTGTTCATCGGCAGCGGTGGGGACATTCTTCCCCACAAAATCCGGCCGGATGGGCAACTCCCGATGGCCCCGGTCGACGAGTACGGCCAGCTGAATACTGTCCGGGCGGCCGTAGTCCATAATCGCATCCATGGCAGCTCGAATGGTCCTGCCCGTATAGAGCACATCATCCACCAGAATAACATCGACTCCTTCAATCTCGAACGGAATTTCGGTGGACATCACCGACGGCTGACTCAGCTTGGTCCG
>DATFLS010000348.1:0-2562 GCA_035267465.1 bacterium | reverse complement strand
CATGTAATAACCACCTCGGCATATTTTATAGACGGTATCTTGTGGGCCTCTACCTACTTCGGTTTGAGCCGCTACGACGGCCGCAACTGGCGCGGATACATGGATTTTGACAGCGGGCTGCCCAGTCTCTTCATTAATTTTGTGGTCGCCCGGGACGGCAATTCCAATATCACCGGCACCGATAAAGGGGTGGCCATGCTGATGGATTGCGAATCCGATACCTGGGTGACCTACGCCAGATCTTCATCCGATGCTGAAACCTGGACCGCTTATGTTATATCCGGGAATGATACCCTTCGAACCGTCCCCACCAATCTGTGGCTGCCGAACCATTTTACCATTGCCACGGATTACCAGGGAGACGACGTCTGGATTGGCACCGGTCATGGCGTAGCCCACGGCATCGGAAAAGGGTTCTGGTCCGGCTTGAAATCCTCCGAATCCGCGGAAGCGAAAAAAGGCGGATTCAATCTGTTCAACATTTTCAAGAAGAGAGAGTAGATATGCGACGTGCATGTATAATCAGCTGGCTGATTATCGGTTTGTTTGTGATTGGATATGGAGTTCCCGCAACGGCTCAGACATCGAGCTCCTCTGATACTATCAGCTATGGGAAAACACCGAAAGAATATTATCCGTACAGCCGGTTTACCAACCCCTACAACCAATTCTTCCTGGATACCCTGGAATATCCCGGTTACGGACGGCACATCCCTGAACCGGAGCATGTGGATTCTGTGAAGATCGGCTTCATCGGTCCCATAATCCGGAGTATTTCCGAGTCAGCCGGCGGACCGGAAGAGATCGCCTACAGGGTAGGACAACGCACGGTCCGGTGGGACGGATACTATGCCTCGCACCTGGCTCCCTGGGGCATCAAAATGCTGCAGGGCGCCAGACTCGCCATTGAACAGGCCAATGCACAGGGCGGCTATCAGGACAGCATTCCATATAAACTAATCGTAAAAAACGACAACGGCGAGTGGCGGGCCTCGGGCAGAGCGTTGATTGATCTGGCCTATAAAGACAGTGTCTGGGGGGTAATAGGCACAATGGACGGCGCCAACAGCCACGTGCTGATCCGGGTCGCCCTGAAAATCGAAATCCCGGTGATGAATACCGCCGATACGGATCCTACTTATATCGAAACCAATATCCCCTGGGTAATTCGAAATATCACCGACGACCGGCAGATGAGTTACATTTTAGCGGATTATGCTTACAAGAAACTCGGTCTGAACCGGGTGGCCGCTCTGCGTGAAGATGACCGGTACGGGCGGATGAGCAGCGATGAAATCCGGGATGCTTCCACCCGGTCGGGACATCCCTTCCTGGTAGAAATGCAATATACGGAAGGTGATACCGTATTCACGCACCAGCTGCGCCGTATTCAATCACTGAACGCGGATGGTCTGGTCGTCTGGGGGAACCCGAAAGAGGCCGGGCTTATTTATAACCAGATGCGCCAACTGGGTATGGATCTCTGGTTGTTCTGCAGTGATCGGGTGGTCTCCGACACCTTCCTGGAGATTGTCGGACCGAATGCAGCCAAAGTCGCCTGCGGCTATCCCTACAATCCCGCCAGTGACGATCCCAAGTACAAAGCGTTTGTTCGGGCATTCGAAGATCGCTTCGGCGAAGCACCCGAAACCTACGCCGCCCACGCTTACGACGGCGCCAACATGATCATCGAGGCCATGGAACAAAAAGGACTGAACCGGGCGAAAATCCGGGATGCCCTGGTCAATATGCGCAATTACAAAGGCGTCACCGGCCGAAAGGATCTCGATGCGGTCTACAGCAACCGCTCCGAAGCCTATCTGGCTGTGCTGGAGAACGGCGAGTGGAAGTTTTATTCCCGGCAAGATTTGTTCGGGGACACGGCGCAGGCAGAGGGAAGATAAATGAATGTCGAATATCGAATTCCGAATGACGAACCGCAGAAGTTCCCGCCCTTCCCCTGGGGCAAGCCGGGCAGGGTACTTCTTCACTTCATTCGATATGCAGTATTCTGCAGTTCGATCTTCTCATGGATTAACGGAGAATACCGGATATCGAATTCCGAATGACGAACCGCAGAAATCTCCTCCCACTTCTGGGGGGTGGTGTACTTCACCATTCGGCATTCGATATTCATCAGTTCGACATTCTACGAGAGGACAAGAGTTCAATACTCCAATACTCAGTATGCAATGTTCACAATCTACACTTCCCGGTCCCGAAAATATGGGTGAGAGTTTCGGGGCGAATGAACGCATGCAAGGGTGCGACGCAGTGTTTATAAACTCTGATTATCTGCCAGTCTTTTCTTGTAAGAACTTGTCAGTACTTGCCAGCACTTGCCGGCACTTCATACCCTCCTTTGCGAAACTTCGTACTCCTTTTTTCACGTTTCACGTTTCACTTCTCACGTTTCACTTAAAACATTGACAACTGACATTCCACCCATCCCCATGAAATTCCTCCGAACTCTTATTCTACTCCTGCTGATTCTCCCTGTTGCTACACCTGCACAAGACACTAGCCAATCCGCTCCCCTTGCGCCGCCCGCCAGCATCCTGG
>DATFLS010000347.1:0-2608 GCA_035267465.1 bacterium | reverse complement strand
TTCTGACCGTATTAATCAGCGTCATCTGGACCCTCGGGCTGATGTCCTTGTTGCAGGTTCCCCTGGCGATGGTCAGTACGATTCTCCCGGTGCTGCTGATCGCTATCGGGAGCGCTTACGGCATCCATGCTATCAACGGCTATTACGAACGGCTGCTCCACCGGGCCCCGAAGCAGACAGCCCTCGTCCAGGCGATGCAGCATGTGGGAAAAGCCATCCTGATGGCCGGATTAACCACTATGGTCGGATTCGGCGCCCTGGCCACTTCCCAGGTCTCCCAGGTCCGCCAGTTCGGGCTGTTCACGGCCTTTGGGGTCGGCAGCGCGCTGCTGCTCTCTGTCATGTTCCTCCCTGCCATATTGATGGTCATGAAAACACCGGGAAAAATCGACGCTCTCGACGATGATCGCTCCCATACCTTCCTCGACAAACTGCTCATGCGGCTTGCCAGGTACAACCTGCAGTACAAGAAAGTCGTGGTTCTGTCGGGAGTGGTCCTGTTTGTCCTCTCCATCGCCGGAATTCCCCGGCTGGCCGTGGAAACCAATACTCTGCGGTTCTTTTCCGCCGACAGTGAAATCCGGCAGGCCACCGGCGTGATGAATGATCATTTTGGCGGATCGGAAAATCTCTCCCTCTATCTGCAGGGCGATATGAAAGATCCGGAGGTCCTGCGCCGCATGCTGGCCATTCAGGAATATGCCGAAGGACTGGACCATGTGGGGTTTTCGGTGTCCATCGCCGACTATGTGGCGGAGATCAACAAGGCACTGAATGATAACGATCCGGACTATCGGAGGATTCCTGATTCCAGAGAAGCCGTGGCCCAGGAGATCCTGCTCTATAATATGTCCGGCGATCCCAGCGACTTCGAACAGGTGGTGGATTACGAGTACCGGCAGGCCAATGTCTCCATCCGGATAGAATCTATCAGCAGCCGCGAACTGGGGGCACTGGTGGAGAACATCGAAACCTATGCCAAGGAACAGGCGGGCGATCTGCTCACCGTGGAACTCACCGGCTCTTCCTACCTGTTCAAAGTGCTGACCGATTTGCTGGTCAGGGGACAGATCTTCAGTTTACTGGCCTCGCTGGCCCTGGTCTGGATCATTGTGTCACTTATTTTCCGGTCGGCAGCTGCCGGCGGCTTCAGCATCATACCGCTGACGCTGACCATTGTGTTGAATTTCGGGATTATGGGCTGGCTCGGCATTCCCCTGGATACGGCCACCACTATGTTAGCCAGTATGGCCATCGGAATCGGCGTGGATTACAGTATCCATTTCCTGAGCCGGTATCGCCACGAGGTGCAGGACACTGATGACTTTTCTCGTGCCGCGGTCAATACTTCCCATACCACCGGCAAGGCCATCTTTTTCAATGCTGCAGCCGTCACCATGGGATTCATTGTCCTGTTATTTTCCAGTTTTCAACCCATACAAACCCTCGGAGCATTAACGGCCTTTACCATGCTGACCGCTTCAGCGGGCGCACTGACCATCCTGCCTGCTGCACTGAGCGGGTTCAGGCCCAAATTTCTCCGGAATACTAATCATCAAACACAGGAGGATTAATCATGTCTTACCTCATCAAAGAGATCCTGATACTCATTGCCGCGTTTGCTTATGCCTGGGCGCCATTCAAACCCGTGGCATTCGCAGACGAACCCGAGGCCCGGGCCATCATGGAACAGGTGGAAAACGCACCCCGGCCCGCGGATCAGCAGCTGCAAATGACTATGATCCTGGTGAACAGTCAGGAACAGCAACTCACCCGCATCCTGGAGGTGAAGAAACAGGGAGACGAGAAATCGTACCTGGAATTTCTGGAACCGGCTGACGTGGAGAAGACGGCCTTCCTGAATATTTCCCATCCGGACAGAGATGATGAAATGTATCTCTACCTTCCCGCGCTGCACCGGGTGCGGCGGATTGCGTCATCGAGCAAGCACCGGAATTTCATGGGATCGGATTTCACCTATGATGACATGGGAGATCGGGACATCGACGATTACACTTACACACTGGAGGACAAATCCGTGCAGCTCAGCGGATATGGTACATACCTGATTACAGGGATTGCGAAAGATCCGGCAGAGACCGGATACAGCAAGCTCCGGTTCTGGATCAGGCAGGATATCTATATGCCCGTACAAATCGAGTATTACGACTTACGCGGTGATCTGAAAAAAATCCAGACGAATTCGGAATTCAAACAGATACAGGAGTACTGGCTGTCCACGCATATCGAGATGCGGGATGTCCAGGAAAACCATAAGACCATTCTTGAAATGAGAGACATACAGGTCGATATCGGACTGCCGGAGGTCACCTGGACGCAGCGCAACCTGCGGCGATAATGGTACCGATATCTCTGGTGAATAAAATAATTACAGGACGCCAACAATACAGGAGTAATCTATGCGACAAACGATTCCCATATTCTTGTTTATCATCGGTCTTACCGCCTGGGCGTTGCCCGCGAGGTCCGGAGCCCAGGTAGAGATTTCCGGCTATCTGGAGTCGGATGCCTATGTATTCGTACGTGATTCCGTGCGGCTGGCGAATGAAATTAATGAGCTGCGTCTGAAGTTTAATACATCCGGCGA
>DATFLS010000346.1:0-3096 GCA_035267465.1 bacterium | reverse complement strand
ATCCGCTAAAGCAATACCCGTCTGTATGGTGCGTATACTACGGAACGGGATGCCGATTTTCCAGAATTATTTTTCCGGGTATCTGGCCACCGACGGATGGCGAGAATCTGTGAAGATCATCTGTTAATCCATGGGGGTCTCTCTAACTTTCAGGCATTGGAGGGCATCTGATCGAAGGAAACCAACACGAGTTCAATTTCTCCATGCATTCCCGGCGGAATTCACTTATTTTCCCATAGAATACACCGCATCGAGAGCAAACTTTTCAATACCAACCGGGGATTCCCGGAGGATATAAATGGGTACCACAAAAACTGTTACCAGCTGGTGTCTGTACGATTGGGCAAACTCGGCCTTTGCGACCACCGTCATGGCCGGCTTTTTTCCGCTGTTCTTCAAACAATACTGGAGTGCCGGTATCAGTGTCAATGAGAGTACGGCGCTGCTGGGACTGGCGAATTCGCTCTCTGCCGTATTAATTGCTGTCGCGGCCCCGGTGCTGGGAGCCATTGCCGATCAGGGATCCTGGAAAAAGAAATTCTTAATCCTTTTCGCCTACCTCGGAGTTCTGATGACGGCCTGTCTTTTTCTGGTGCAGCAAGGTTATTGGATGGCGGCAGTCGTACTGTATGCACTCGGAAATATTGGGTTTTCCGGTGCGAACGTCCTCTACGATTCACTCCTCACGGATATCACCACAGAAGACACCGTCGATTATGTCTCCTCGAAGGGTTTCGCTCTGGGCTATCTCGGCGGCGGACTGCTTTTTTCTCTGAATGTTCTTATGTACCTGAAGCCCGCATTTTTTGGAATTACGGACGGAGCGACAGCTGTCCGAATTTCATTCCTCACCGTTGCAGGATGGTGGGGGCTCTTCACTCTCCCGCTGATTTTATGGGTACCGGAGGTGAAAAAAGAGCTGCCGGCCGGATTAAACTTAGTCACCGCCGGATTTAAACAATTCGGCAACACTTTTCGAAAAGTCCGGCATCTCCGGGTACTCTTTCTCTTCCTCCTGGCCTACTGGCTCTATATCGACGGGGTCGATACCATTATTCGAATGGCCGTGGATTACGGCATGTCCATCGGGTTCGAAGCTTCCTCTCTGATTGTGGCGCTCTTAATTGTACAATTTGTGGGGTTCCCGGCGGCGCTGGCGTTCGGGTGGTTGGGGAAAAAGTGGGATGTCAAAAAATCTATTTATCTGGCAATCGGGGTTTACCTGATAGTGACCCTCTATGCAACCACCATTTCCAGGGAGGTGGAGTTCTACGTATTGGCGATGCTCATTGCACTGGTGCAGGGGGGAATCCAGGCGCTCAGCCGGTCATATTACTCCCGGCTCATTCCCAAGAATCAAAGTGGCGAATTCTATGGGTTCTATAATATGCTGGGGAAATTTGCCGCGATTATCGGGCCGGTGCTTATCGGAGCGGCGGGCTTGTTCGCCCGGCGGGTGATCGGACTCCCGGAGGTGCTCTCCGCCCGCATCAGTATCGGCGCCGTCGCGATACTCTTTATCGCCGGGGGAATTCTGCTTGCTCTGGTGGACGAGGAGGCGGGCCGGAGAGAGGCCACAATCCTTGCGGAAGCCGGGGAGTTATCATAAACCGATACTGGAGAATTAATTTTAACTCCATGAGAGAACCATGGAACAAACCGTATCACGGAATAAGAACATGAGTATTTACCGGGCGGGGAATATCTTTGTGCAAAAAGAGAGATCTTTGAGATGGTTGGTGATTGTCCTGTTACCATGTGTGATGAGCTGCGGCCCCACCGACCCATCCGGTTCAGTGGAGCCGCTTCCATATATGGAGCCTCCGGGAAGAGTAGCAAACCAATACTTCCTGGATGCCGATAGCCTGGTCTCTTTGATACCGGAATTATCACTGCCACTAACCGGCGGCGGGGAGCAAGGTGGATTGCTCCTGGATCTGAAATTGACTGTTACCGTAGACAATCAGGGCGATAAAACCTATACCTTCGAAGCGGACCGGGCGACAGTTTATAACTCAGTGACCGGCCGCCGGATTGCTACCCTCATCCTCAGACCATTCGGTGCCACCCGGGAGGAGCATTCGGTGAATCCGGAAGATTCCATCAATTTGACGTATGAGAATGATCCGTTTGACGACATCATCGCTCAACCGAATGAAGCCGAACTTTTTGCTGTTTTCGCCCTGATCATTAATGATGAAGAGCAGGTGTTCGTCACACAGATTGTGGAGCCTGGGAATTGAACAGCATACAGGGAGCGATTTGATTATATATTTCTGTAAAGATTGAACGAATACACTCATAATTCCTCCCATAGACCTATCCTGGCTCGCCGGATGACCTTCTCTTTCTATTCTTCTGACTGCGGAGAGCAGAGAGGCCATTCCACTAATATGTTAGTAAACCCTTTATTCTACTCTTCAAATTGAGACGGATAAACCGCCATAAAAAATTATTGGAATACGATGCATAATTATGTATTTTTATGCAAAAATACAGGAATAACATATATAATGTAACTGAGATTTTCGATACTCCATTAACCGAATATATTCGAACCAATTCTCAGTCAGATTCTCCCAGGAACGACATTATTCTGGCCTTTTTGTGATCCAGTTCATCGCAGATGGGGAAGAAATTATGTATATAGTATGTCGGATTAAACCAGGTTATTTACCAATACTATCCATAAACGTCTCATCAGCCGGATAAAACGGAAAGGTTCAATATCGAATATTTGCGGTTTCAGGGAGCAGGGTGATTGCTGTATCCCGCCGGTTTCCCTAAAGAAAATACCCAAAAATGCCGATAATACAGTAGTGTCGAATGCGATGCGGATACAAGCGAACATGAAGTGGGGAAATAAGACATGGTAGCCACGGAAAACAGGTCTTGTTGCACTGGTTACGTGGGCTATTAGATTAGTGGCTTTGCCCTTGAAATAAAGGGCGCCTCTCGCGGGGATGCCATATCCGGAAAGGCTGCTCCGTCGTGGGATCAGTTCGGAGATTACCAGACGGCCGGCGTGCCAACGGATCCGCCGGAGAATGGTGGACCTGAGATAGCAGAGTGGCAAGCCCGTGGTCTACCTCATTA
>DATFLS010000345.1:0-6541 GCA_035267465.1 bacterium | reverse complement strand
TCGGGGTTGCAGTTGACCATGATGGTTTTGTTCCCCATCTCCCGTAAACCGAATACGGCTTGTACGCAGCAGTAATCAAATTCGATGCCCTGGCCAATGCGATTCGGGCCGCCGCCTAAAATCATATAGGTCTTGCCCTCCAGGGATTCAACTTCGTTTTCTTCTTCGAATGTTGAGTAACAATAGGGCGTTTTCGCAGAGAACTCCGCAGCGCAGGTATCCACAACCTTGTACGTCGTACGCAGATCATATTCGGAACGAAGCGCCCGGATTTCGGATTCCGATTTCTCCGATTTCCGTGCAATCTGTCGGTCGGAGAATCCCTGCTGCTTGAGCAGCTTCAGATGCTCCGGGCTGAGATCGGCCGAGATCTCAGTCGTGGCCAGCTGTTGAATATGCCGCAGAAACCAGGGATCAATTTTGGTGAGATTGTAAACTTCCTCTACCTGTTTCCCTTCCTGAAAGGCATGCCAGATTTTTAACAGGCGGAATGCCGTCGGGAACCGGAGCTTGGTCATATCCAGATATCGTTTGCGCGAAATACCGGACTCTAACTCTTCGCTCTGCTCATTTTCTGAGGATTTCTTGGGCTCCAGTCCATCCAATCCGACTTCCAGGGATCGGAATGCTTTCTGCAACGATTCTCTGAAGGTTCGGCCGATGGCCATGACTTCGCCCACCGACTGCATCTGTACCCCGAGATGGCCTGAAGCGGACGGAAATTTTTCAAAATCGAACCGGGGCACCTTGGTGACG
Organism: bacterium; assembly: GCA_035267465.1. Classification (GTDB taxonomy): domain Bacteria; phylum Fidelibacterota; class JAANXI01; order JAANXI01; family JAANXI01; genus DATFLS01. The sequence continues at coordinate 5,785 of DATFLS010000345.1, read as the reverse complement.
ATATAGTCGATAGTCGGTTCGAAGGCGGCCAGAGTTTGTCCGGTGATATCGTTCGGTAACTCATCCAGCGTATAGCCGACGGCCAGCTTGGCAGCAACTTTTGCGATGGGAAAACCGGTGGCTTTCGAGGCCAGCGCCGATGAACGGCTCACCCTGGGATTCATCTCGATGATCACCATGCGGCCTGATTCCGGATTCACCGCGAACTGCACGTTCGACCCCCCGGTTTCCACGCCAATCGTACGGATACACAGGAGCGCCCAATCCCGCATCTGCTGATATTCCCGGTCCGTCAAGGTCATGGCAGGGGCGACGGTGACTGAATCGCCGGTATGCACGCCCATCGGATCGACATTCTCGATGGAGCAGACGATAATCGCGTTGTCGGCTTTGTCCCGGATTACCTCCAGCTCGAATTCCTTCCATCCGACCAGATTCTCCTCTATCAGTACTTCTGTAATCGGACTCTGTGATAACCCGGAATCCACCAGATCCTCGAATTCCTCGGCATTATAAGCGATCGACCCGCCGGTGCCGCCCAGCGTATACGATGGTCGGATAATCACCGGAAACTGCATCGAGGTCAGCAGTTCTCGCGCTGCATCCATAGAGCCGACAAATCCGCCCTGGGCCGTATCGATGCCCACAGCATCCATGGCATCTTTGAAGCGTTCCCGGTCTTCGGCCTTCTCGATGGCCGTAATCTGGGCCCCGATGAGTTCCACATCATATTTATCCAGTATGCCCTGCTTATGCAGATCAACCGCCAAATTCAGCGCTGTTTGTCCCCCCACGGTGGGCAAAATGGCATCCGGACGTTCCTTCTCGATGATATCGGTGACATATTCAACCGTCAACGGTTCGATATACACCGCGTCGGCCAGATCCGGATCGGTCATAATCGTCGCCGGATTGGAATTCACCAGGATAATCCGATAGTGCTCGTCTCGCAGCGCCCGGATGGCCTGGGTGCCGGAATAATCAAACTCGCACGCCTGGCCGATCACAATCGGACCGGCCCCTATAATTAAGATTGAATCAAGATCTGTTCGTTTTGGCATTTAATTCGAATGGTGTCTCATAAGTTTAATGAAATCATCAAATAAATACCGGGAATCATGCGGACCCGGGCTGGCTTCAGGATGGTACTGCACCGAAAACGCCGGAACATCTTTGCAATAGATGCCTTCCACCGTGTTATCGTTCAGATTCATATGGGTAATTTCCACATGGGAAGGCACACTCGCCTCATCAACGGCAAATCCATGATTCTGACTGGTGATCTCAACTTTTCCCGTCCGGAGATTTCGCACCGGATGGTTGATGCCCCGATGTCCGAATTTGAGTTTGAATGTTTTCGCGCCCACTGCATGAGAAAGCAGCTGATGGCCCAGGCAGATGCCAAAGATCGGCTTCTCTCCCAGCAGATGTTCAAGGGTTTCGATGGCATAGGTGACCGCAGCCGGATCTCCGGGGCCATTGGAAAGGAATATCCCATCCGGATCCATTGCGAGGATCTCCTCCGGCTTGACATCCGCCGGAAACACAGTGATGTCACAATGGCGCTGACTGAGCAAACGCAGTATATTATACTTGATCCCGTAATCGATTGCAGCCACCCGCCACTCCGGCCGCGACTCCGATTTCCCATTTGAGCTCATCTCCGTGGAATCCCAGCGATGTTTTTCGCGAGAGGTCACCTCCATGCACAGGTCCAACCCTTTCATGCCGGGGGCCCGATTTAACTTTTCCCGCAGGCTGTCGGGATCAAAATCGGTGGTAGCGATTATCCCGTTCATCGCCCCCCGTTCCCGGATATGTCGCACGAGCGCCCGGGTATCAATCCCCTGGATTCCAACGATATCATACTCCTGAAGATACTCGCCAATACTCATGGTCGCCCGCTGATTTGAGGGGACCACGGTTTCTTCACGGATAACGAAACCGGCCACCTGAATTCTGCCGGATTCTATATCGTCCGGGTTCACACCGTAATTCCCGATGTGCGGGGTGGTCATGGTGACGATTTGCTGACGGTAAGACGGATCAGTCAGGATTTCCTGATAGCCGCTCATGCCGGTGTTAAAACAGACCTCACCGATGGTTTCCCCACGGGCACCGAACGCCTGCCCCCGGAAAAGTCGTCCGTCCTCTAACAGCAGAACAGCAGGTTCAAACTCTGTATTCATAGATAGTACCGGTGGTTCCTCTCGTCTTTTTTCATTCCGGTAAATTATAAAAACTTCAGTTCACCAACAACCAGAATTCCAAATTCCGAATCACCAACGGTACTCGTGAATACGAGCGGTGGGTATAATCCAGGAACCTCTGGCATCGCTCACTCCAGGACAAACTCCTCGTGGTGGTGCACATCAGCTCTGGTTCCGGGTTAGCCGGAGTCCTGCCGTACAGCTTGTGCCGATTGAATGTCTTCAATGGTAAATGAAAGATGCTTGTCCGGTTTTTTAATTTCGACTTTATCCCCGATTTCCTTTCCCATCATCGCTCGGGCCAGCGACGATTTATAAGACATGATATTGGGATAATTCTCTAATTCATATTCCGCCGGCCCGACCACACAATATTCCAGGCGTTTGCCGTTCTTGTTATCCTTGAGGGTCACCGCGGTCCCGAACGAAACTGTTTCGGTGTCAATGTCTTCTTCATCGAAGATCTCCACGTTCATGTATTGCTGAAGCTGATTGAGTTTATAATGGAGCATGCTTTGCCGCTCCTTTGCGGAATCATACTCCGCATTCTCCGACAAATCGCCAAAACTGGCCGCTTCGGAGATGTCTTCCGAATTTTCTTTGATCGCTTGTCGGAGGTCATTTATTCTTTCACGAAGTTGGCCATGTGTATCTCGCATAATCGCTATAGGCATATCATTCCTCCTCTCATTTATGCGGTAAGTTTACTTTTCCCGGCATTCATGCGCCTGAGATGAATCGCACACTCTCTCACAGGCTCCGGTCAGTCAGATAACGCACGCTGACTTCAAGCCAGGGATAGCGTCATTGGAAGCATCTTCGCATGGGCAAAAATAATTGAAGTCTGCAAAGGAGGAAGGGCTTCCTCCCGCTGACAGATCGTATATAGGAAATAAAACCAATACCATCAGGTTGTATATGCTCGTCCCTTCACTACTTTTTTACGTTAACCGGTGCATACAATTCTTAAGCACAAATTCTGCCAGGGATTATTGTTATTTAAGTCTCACATTGTTCGGTGGATAAGATACATACTCCCTCCCGTTTCTGCAATCGAAAGCGTAAACCGCATAGCTCCTGTAGTGGAGCAGAGGAGATGCGACAATATTCTTCAGATCCTGTATACTGTGAACAACCGGTGTATCGGAGAGAATCCTGCGGTATGTAAAGTCTTTCCTTATAAAAGTACCCCTGCTCGATTTCACTGGTTCCCTATTCCATTTGGGGTACAGGTGCGAATGAAATCTCCCCGGGAGCCATTTATTTCAGACCACAGAGCTTGCACCACAAACGGGTCTCCCATCAGACACAGTATGCAGGCCCTCCAGTGAAGATAATGCCGCTACAGTCGATAATAAACATACCAAAGCAATGGTTACTTGGAGAGAATTGTGTTGGAGAAGTTATGACAAGGAAAATGAAAGCCATCTCCGGGATCAGCTGCTGTATTGCCCTATTTCTTAATCTCATTGCCGGCTGTGAAGAGATGGTGGTATATGAGAATCATTCATCTCTTACTTCAGGTGTTCTTCAGGGAACCGTGAGAGAGGTCATCACTGGCGAGCCGGTACCGGACATCACTGTTCGCCTTTCAGTTTCGGAGGTATTCACCAAAACCGATGAGAATGGATTATACAAATTTCAGAATGCTCCCCAGGGAGATGATACCCTCTGGGTGGAATCCGGGAAATATGAGATGGTTAATGAACCGACCTATATCCCGGATGAGGGAAGTATGTCCGTTGATTTCGATTTGATCCCTTACTACCCGGTCACCGACAGTGCACCGGCCCTTGAATTCCACTGGGGAACGCCGGAGGATACCCTGGATATTCGCAACGATATCATGGTCGCCTCCCCATTTGCCTATGATGAGCAGGGCACACGCTCGCAAGAAATGGCCATTTTTCTCACCAATCGATCCCGGGATCCGGTGTACGCCTTTTGCAGTGGAGTTGTGACCTACTGGAAACCGTGGTCTGAATTCATTGATGCTGCGGAGCCGGATAGAGGTGGTGAAGTCTGGATCCGGTACGGGAAAAACTATGCCATAGGATTCCGGCATGTGGTGACCGTGCACCCTGAGACCGGCGAACCAGTAAACTGGCAGGTCGGACAGCGGGTAGATGCAGGTGATATTCTTGCGTATACTGCTGACTGGGGTGAGGGCTCTGAGTCCATTTTCTATGAATTTGTCCTGGCGAAACAAGACGCGGAACATTACTACTTTTTGAAGGCATATGATTACTTCATCCCCACTTCTCAAATAACATTACTGCGCATCTGGGAAGCCTCCCAGATTAAAGATGCATCCTTCGGTTACAGTCTGGTAGAATCGCCCTGGGGCGATATGCAATTGTTTGAGTCGGACGGCGGAGATCAGGAAATTCCGTTCAAAGGTAGGTTGTGATCCATTCGTAACTACCCTGACATGCCACCACAATCAGATAAAACCAGAAAATGAACCAGCACCCATGGCCTGATTATCGACCTGATTCATGCCGATCTAATTAGAATGTCTATTCCGGTTATCTTGATAATTATTTGTATTTTATAGATAGTCTTTATATTGGTCATCTATAATTTATATGGACCAATTAAGGTGAGTTTTATCTGTTTCTCCTAAGAGAATTCACGAAAATATACTTCCGGTCGAACGAATGCTGTACTCAATGGACGCCTCTTTGGAAATCATTGCGTCTGATTCAATGACTACTTTCTGATATGCCACTTTGAAGTAATACTTTAATGCGATTCTGGTCATTCCTATACATTGAGGTTCCCCCTGGAAAAATATGAAAAGGAAAGCTAAGCCCACGCTCGCAGCTGCTGAATACTGTTTGGATTTCCTGTGTTTTTCGGTATTTTTAGCAAACGAAAGGCGCCAATGAGAATATCATATATTACTACTTTTCTTTGTATTAGTGTCCTCTCAGCGTTCGCTCTGGTTGTCGTTCAATGCGATGATAAGACTGTATTCGGTTCAGAGCGCACAATTGATATCCCGGGGAAATCAATTTCTGTTCGGTTAAAAAAGGAAACCCAGCAGAGCGGTAATTCGACATTAAATATATTAGTGAAAGGTCTGATCCGGACTGACCAAATTGCTTCCATCCTGGTTGGCGACGAGCCGATCAATGTATTCTCAGTGGACAATCAGGAATTTGTGCCGCAGGATACCGTGTTTTTAAATAGTTATGCAGATCGAACAGAATCTACCTATGAGGCGCAAATCCGCTACAATACCGCCGCAGACAGTGCACAATTTTTGATCAGCTTGAATGGTGAGATAGTATATGAGAGAAATATTTTCATTCAACGTGGTGATCTCCTGAAGGAACAATTCCACTTGGCCTTTGCTCACGTAAAAGCTGTCCAACGCTTGACTTTACATCAATCGATGTAAAGTCCGGGTTCCTTCTTCCTTCCAGGGATGTATTGCCCTGCCCTGGTATCAGTGTCATCGTTCTGCCTCATGGCGCGGCTCTCTACCAGCGTAAAGCCATCAGATCCGCAGGTGGAAAATCACGCGTTGAGCCTCATAAGCAAGTTAAACTCTTTCATCGTCTTCCCCC
>DATFLS010000344.1:0-5990 GCA_035267465.1 bacterium | reverse complement strand
AAGCGATATGAAATAATCGAAGGAGAATTGTATGTGACACCGGCACCGGATACCAGGCACCAAAAATTGATAGTGCGGTTAACACTCGCCCCGGGCAATGAAATTGAGAAGAACAAACTCGGCCATGTTTTCGTTGCACCTACTGATGTGGTGCTGTCCATGACCAATGTGGTCCAGCCGGATCTCTGTGTCATTGCCAGCGATCGATCCCGGATCATCACCAGGGCGAATATCGTGGAAGCCCCGGATCTGGTGATAGAGGTGCTCTCGGAATCCACTGTCGCCGTTGACCGGGGTGCAAAGAAAACACTCTACGAACAATATGCCGTCCGGGAATACTGGATCGTTGATCCCAGGGCCGGCGCATTGGAGCAATATGTGCTCGGAGAGGAGAGCCTGGATCTCCGGGGCACCTTCGGCCAGCGCGACACCCTCACTTCCAGTGTGTTCGGAGTTACCATCCCGTTGGAAGATATTTTCCGGGAGTAACCATCTGCAGTCAGTTTGTCATCATATCTTTCACGATTACAAATAAGCAGGATTTTGATAACCCCTGTCTTCCATGGAGCGGTTATTCTGTTGTAATGCTATTAAATTAGCTAAGTCAATAGCCCCCGACCTGCGTTGTACCTCGTCGGTCACAGGCTTGACGGACTATCCTTCAGGCGAGTTATTCTGACTGGATTCCCGGTACCGTTTTGACGGATCGGAGACCCAACATATAGGGTGGATCCGGAGGGATGTGTTCGATTGCTCCTAATCCGGTGCATGCGATATCAGCCGGACACAACACCAGATTCCTCGATTTTGACCCAGACTATAGACTGCCATTCTGAATGACTGGCAGGAGGCGTACAGCGTGTCACAACTGGTTGAAAATTCTTAAATCATTGAGTAATAGAGTCAACTATTCAAGGTATTTTTATGAATGAGTTTATTGATGTTGTCAATACACTTCACATTGACAAAGAATTTTAAATTAAAACTTGAAAATAGTCGAGATATGCGGTAGAATTAATTACTCACTCACCAGAAGGGAAGTTCGGTGTCCATACTTGAGCAGGTGCGATTATTTGTTGGGATGTATCGAGTGTTTTTCTTGATGCCGGGCTGACCACTGGTTCCTGAAGTCTGCTGCCTTTTCTACCTGTAGAAGTGGGTCTGAAGCAAATGTAGTTATCACTTAAGAAGAGGAGTGCCAGCAGGAATGCCACTACTCACCCTAGTTTGTTAAAAAACAACTCCAGCGGTCCATTGAAAAATGAGCCCCCTGGGATCCGTTCGGGCGGGTCTCTGAAATATAGTTGTCAGGAACAACGTATTTGATATCGCCCGGGAGGAAAATCGACCCGGGAGATCTTTCATGACAGATCGGGGACTCTGGATTCAATCGCAATGCGAATGAAAGTGAACGCCACTAATGGAAGTGCACTACATTATCAGCAGAGGATAAAAATGGATAGATATAATGGAGAACTGATGATATTCAGACTGCCCCCTCCTCCAATACATATCACCGGTTCTCTGTCCATGGAACCCATATGAATGAAGTATACAAACAGGGAGGATCATTATGAAACAATTGTTCTCTTGTGTGCGCAGAATTGGAACATGGGCATTGTTGCTGTTCCTGTCCTTTTCCATAGCATTCGGGCAGACCGGGAAAATTACCGGCCGGGCGATTGATGCGGAAACCGATCAGCCACTGCCTGGTGTGAATATCGTCCTTGTCGGTACGGATCAGGGAGCTGCTACGGATGAAAATGGGTACTATACTATCATCAATGTGGAGCCCGGCACCTACGACTTACGCGCATCATTCATCGGCTATGCAGCCACCACCGTGGAAGATTTTCGGGTGAATATTGATCAGACGACCACCATCAATTTTGAATTGCAGTCCCAGGCGATTGCTGGTGAAGAGATCGTCGTCGAGGCTTCTACTCCGGTGGTCCAACCCGATGTTTCTGCGAATGTCGCCAATATCAGTTCTGCAGAGATGGAGAATGTGCCGGTCATGAGTCTGGACGAAGTGGTGGGTCTGGAAGCGGGAATTGAGCCAGGGCTCTCGGTCCGGGGAAGCGGTTCGGATGAGGTGCATTACGTGGTAGACGGGAACGCCATGCGTCTCGGCAGAAGTAACGAACCGTATACCAATATAAGTTACACTTCCCTGAAAGAAGTAAAAGTGCAGACCGGCGGGTTCAATGCTGAATATGGTAATGTCAGATCCGGACTGGTGAATGTGGTGACGAAAGAGGGGCCTGTGGATCACTATACGGCTGATTTAGTAGTCAGGTATAGTCCGCCTCACAAGCAGTATTTCGGTCCCGGGCCGAATGATTACAACGATTATTTCATTCGCCCACATAAGGATCCGGACGTCATGTACGAAGGAACTGCGAGCGGAGCATGGTCGGAGTATACCCAGAGACAGTATCCATTCTTTGAAGGATGGAATTCCGTAGAGAATCAGTGGAATACAGATAATAATCCCAATAATGATTTGACTGTACCCCAATTGCTGGAATTATTTGACTGGTACCACCGAAAAGACATCGACGTACAGGACCCTGATTATGAGATCGATGGCAGCGTGGGAGGCCCGGTCCCTCTGCTGTCAGACAGGCTCGGTAATTTAAGATTCCTGCTCTCTTATCGTGAAGATCAAAACCCGTACATCATTCCCCAGAACAGAAGATATTATAAAGACCGGACGGGACGGTTGAAACTCTCTTCAAACATCACCACGAATATGAAAGTGATTCTGCAGGGGATGTATTCCCACCGGTATGGACTGGCCGATAACGTTGAAGGCTGGCCCAGCCTCTTTGAAGGTGAATTACCGCCCTACCCCTGGTCGGGGAGTGGCCATTATCTGGCTAACCGGCTGAATGATCATCACGGAACGAGCTTTATCTGGGCTAATGATGAGTGGAATCCCACAGATCACTATCACGATATGGTGAGCGTAGACTTTACCCATACCGTGAGTTCTAACACTTTCTATGATGTCAGAATTCAACGTATGTACTCTGATTACAATACGGTGCGACCCGCTATCCGGGATACTTCTCTGGTGTTGAACCAGATAGGACCAATGAAACTGGATCCTTCTCCGGACGGGTGGTGGATGGCGAATATTTTCACTCCCGGTGGTGTGTATATGGGGGGGCACTGGGCAGAGGGGAGAGATACATCGAATGTTGCGGTGTGGAATATCAAGGCCGATTTGACTACACAGCTGAACCGGTTCATACAGGTGAAGACCGGGCTTGAATATATCTACAGCGATTATCATATCCGTCATGGAGAATATCAACTGTTCTTTGCGGCGGATGTCAATCCGAGGTGGAGATGGGATAGGCAGCCGGTCCAGGCGGCAGCCTATGCACAAACGAAGCTTGAATTCCAGGGGATGATCGCTCAACTGGGAGTAAGAGCAGACTACTTTCATGGTGGAGGAGAATGGTATGACTACGATCCATATAGTAGGGCCTTTTCTCCGGAGATTGGCAAGGCTGGTATGGATGAGTACCTGGAGAAGGCACAGATGGAGAGATTATTAAATCTGAGCCCGAGAATCGGCATTGCATTCCCGGTGACCGCTTTCAGTAAGTTGTATTTCAATTACGGGCATTTTCGCCAGATGCTTGATCCGGAAAATCTGTTTAATGTCAGAAAAATCGTAACCGGTGCTGTTGATAAGATGGGAAATCCGAACCATCCTCTGCCGAAAACAGTCAGCTACGAACTTGGGTACGAGCATAGTTTACTGGATCAATATCTCGTGCGGGTGAGCGGATACTATAAAGCACTGGAAGATCAGGTGAGACAGGTGAATTATATCAGCCTGGACGGGCGGGTTGATTATGACCGCATGGAACCGTTGAATTATGCGGACATCCGTGGGCTGGAATTAAGTATCAGGAAAAATCGGGGACGATACTTCAGGGGGTTCCTGAATTTCACCTACATGGCCAGAAAGTCGGGCAATTTCGGCTTTGACACCCAGTACGAAAATCTGGTGGAGCAGCAGGAATACGAGCGAATCAGCCGAGAGCACTACCAGGAAAAACCAGTACCGGAACCCTACGGTCGTTTTAACCTGGAGTTTATCGGTCCGTTTGATTTCGGTCCGGATTTAATGGGAGTCCACCCGCTGGGCGGCTGGCATCTGAATCTGTTGGGTGAATGGAGAGCCGGTCAGGCATTTACCTGGACCGGAGAAACCGAGATCCCGGGATTACAATACAATGTGAGATGGAAAGATTATTATATGCTGGATCTGCGGTTAACCAAGGATTTGGATATTCTGGGTATCGGCAGAGTGAAACTATTCGCCGATATAACCAACGTATTTAATCTCAAGTTTCTGAGCAGATATGCCGCATGGTTCGGCAGCCGGGATTATGAGAACTACATGTACTCGCTGCAGATACCCGAAGATACTTTCGGTGACGTTGAGGTATTGCCATACGATTTTATTCCGGGTGATGACCGACCGGGAGATTATCGGCAACCGGGAGTGGAATATAAACCGATAGAAATTGTGAGCCGTGTCGATGCATTAAGCAATCCGTCGACTTACCCACTGTATTATGAGAAGGAATCCAAAAGGTATATGGAATGGGTAGACGGGAGCTGGAGGGAAGCAGATAGCGACATGGTTAGCCAGATACTTGAAGATAAGGCGTACATTGACATGCCAAATTATAGGTTCACGAGATATTTGAACCCGAGGAGCATCAAATTCGGAATCAGAATTACCTTCTGAAAGGCATGAAAATGAAGTAGATAACCTTATAAGATGAGGAACTTGACCATGATAAAACATATGAATTTAACTTTTAAAATGCTCATATTCTCGGGGATTGTGATGTTTTCCGGTATTCTCTTTGGGCAGGCTGAGACAAAATGGCTCAATATTGGTGATATGTGGCACAAACTCTCGGCGACATGTGCAGAACCGGAAGTCATGAGAAATAGCGGTTTGATCTATCCGGCATTAGCACCATTCGATCGATTTCATACGCATTATAACCGTAAACACTTATGGATCGGAACGGAAAGCCACGTGGATGAAGATGGGACAGAGTATGCACCAAGAGTTGTCCATACCGGTGATCGTGTTTTTAACCTAGATGAGTTTTATCCGAAGCCGATGAAACTGATCTCTAAATTCGAAAAACCTGAAGTCATCGTGGATGGTCTTCCCTCTTTTAGGGTTCCTGTCCAGATAACAAAAGTGGATCCTTCTATTGATGCTGATCGACTTGTTATCAGAGAAGCCAATACCGCACTGGGTGTAAATGTCAGAAATGTTGTGAGAGCCTGGAGCAATGAGTATCACAACGACTATATGATCCATGAATATGTTTTTACCAATAATGGAAATGCAGATTTGGATGAAGAGATTGAGTATCCTGATCAGGTATTGGAAGAAGTAATGATAAGTTTTCTAACAAAATATCAGCATAGAAATTGGATTATGAGTAAACATGGGACAGTCCACGTGACTGATGCATTTGGAGATGGGATCGATGAACCAAACGACTATCCTATGCCGTATAGATCACAGGTGATTTGGTACGGTAGAGTCCCCTGGGATTTAGGCAGTTCCTTTGGAATGCCTGCAGTTTCAACTCACAACAGATTGTTCGCAGGGGATACATTGGGAAGACTGGCTGCTCCCGAATTTATTACCAGAACCACGTTATATGCAGACGCATCGGCAACCGATAAAAATGATGATCCCAGCCAACCGGTGGTGATGGGGAATATCAGAGGGGGTGATCCCATTACAAATAACAACGATTTCTGGGACCAGAAACATATGTCCGAGGAGTATGCATATATCCATCCTGATCAGGCCTGGCGGGATTATGGTTACGGAACCCATAATCCGGATCATGCAGATGAGATCACAGGGGATCCTGCAAACTATGCTTCATGGTATGAACGCATGGCCGACCAGACTGACTATCCTA
>DATFLS010000343.1:0-2028 GCA_035267465.1 bacterium | reverse complement strand
GGTCATACAGTTCGGCGTTGGCCGGATCCGGCGGTTCAGCCGGGATCTTCCAGCGAGGTTCCATATTGAGGATATATTTCCAGTTATCAAACCTTGCAGCCCGCTTGGCCCGCGCCTCCCAGTACATCTCACGCCGGGGGGATTCCGCCTGCTCCCGTAGCACCGACAGCAGGTTATAGCCGTCGTAGGTCACGTCCGAAGGAAGAGATTGTCCCGCTATGGCAGCAAAGGTCGGGAACAGGTCCAGAGTGCTGGTCAGTGCATTGCTGACAACTCCTTCCGGGATTCCCCCGGGCCACTGGACCACACAGGGCACCCGGAATCCCCCCTCATACACTGACGATTTGCCACCCCGCAGGGGAGTGTTCTCCCCGGGCCCTCCGGCCCCGTTATCGCTGGTGAAGATCACCAGGGTGTTCACTTCAAGTCCATGGGAACGCAGACGATCCATGATGGCGCCGACGGCATCGTCCATGCAGGTGATGGATCCCAGGTAGCGCTGGCGGCGGGTCCCGGGCGGTTCCCCGCCGTACATCCTGATATATTCATCCGGTGCCTGGTAGGATAACCCATCCAGGTTCGATGCGATATGAGGCGCATTGAAGGGCAGGTACAGGAAAAACTGCTTATCGTGGTTATCATCAATGAACTTCAGCGCCTGATCCCTGAACAGGTTGGTTGCATATCTCTGGTCATCAACCCGGTGGTTGCCCCGGTACATGGATTCGATGCCGTACCGCTGATGAGTGTAGTAATCCACCCCGGTGTTGCAGAACCCGTAGAAGGTATCGAATCCGCGCTGCAGTGGCAGGAACCGACGGGCACGCCCGCTGTCCCATTTCCCGAAAATACCGGTGCGGTAGCCGGCCTGCTGCAGCACCTGGGCGATAGTGATCTCACGCAGATCCAGTCCCATGGTCATCTCCAGCGAATTGATATACTCAATATCGTTGTACTCGTGATCGTAGTTGACCATGTTGTTCCGGATCATGTCGAACAGCCCGTTCCGGTGTGGATAGCGTCCAGTGAGCAGCCCGCTGCGTGATGGCGTGCAGGCCGGCCAAGTCACGTAGAAGTCGGTCAGTTTGATGCCCCGGGCGGCGATGCGGTCGATGTTGTGCGTCCGAACCTCCTGGTTGCCGTAGCATCCCAGGTCACCGTACCCCAGATCGTCCGCAAAGATGAGCACGATATTGGGACGCTCCTGCCGGGGCGTACGGCAGGCCAGGGGCAGACAGGAGCCCAGGACCGAGAAGCCCAGCAGCCTCAGAAATTCACGACGCTGATAAAGAACCGATTCTCCCTTATATTTGGTTTGAGGTTTCATCATTTCCCTCCTTTTTTGGATGCGGGAATATCGATCTTATCCGAACCGGTTGGTCAGGTAATAATTCCCCAGCATGGTGGCGCCCAATAACGACGATTGCTCCTGATATTCATAGTCATACTCACCCATCCAGCGGGCTTTCAGGGCATTCATTCCCTGGATTATCGCCCCGCCGCCGGTGGTGACCATTTTCTGCTGCAATGTCATAAATTCCGCCACCTCTTCCAGATGGCCGCGCATATATTTGAAATTTCCCTTCAGCATGCAGAGCAAAAAGGTCTCCCGGGTGGTTTCCAGGGAGAATCCATCGAACCCGGCTTTCAACGGCTCCAGACTGTACCGGGATCCCTGGAGATAGGGGATGTATTCCGGCAGGGCCGCATCTCGCCGGTCGATCTCCGGGTCGTGTAAAAACCCTTCAATAACCTCCGGCAGATACTGCTGGTAGTATTCGTCCACCGTCATCTCCCGGCAGAACACCGAATGAAACCACTCCAGCGCTTTTCCCCCGGTATTCAGGACAAACAGGGTCACCCAGCGGTCCGGAATCACGTGGCTCCGGATATTGTAATTCGAAGATCCTCTGGGTTCATCCAGGCAGATGGAAATGATCTCGCAGGTGCCTGCAATATCCACCATCTCGCCGGGTTCTTTCAGTCCGGCAGACAGTGCCGCCAGGACCGCATCATTGCCGCCGCACA
>DATFLS010000342.1:0-15404 GCA_035267465.1 bacterium | reverse complement strand
CGATGAGTTTCAGTCAGCTGGGTGCGCCGGAGGATATTGTCCGGATAAGCCCGAAATGGTCTCAATCCGCAGCAATGACCGGGGGGAGTGTCCAGCTGGCGCTGCAAATAACCATCGAAGAGCCCTGGCATATAAACTCCAACGCTCCCCTGGACGAATTTCTAATTCCGACACAGGTCACGTTCCAGACTCCCGAGGGTGTTACTACCGGCCGGGTGTACTATCCGGAACCACATCTCTATAATTTTGAATTTTCAGAAAGCGATGTGGCAGTATATCAAGGGACGGTGAACTTGGTCAGTTCGGTGAGTGTGGATGAGGCAGTCACCGGAGACAATATCTCTATCCACGGAACACTCACCTATCAGGCGTGCAACAACACCTCCTGCCTGCCGCCACGAGACCTGGATTTCAGCACCACCATACCCATTGCTTCCGGGCAGGAGGAGGTCGAAGAAGTTAATACGGCGATTTTTTCCACGGTCGGCTCCGGCTCCCAGGGAATCGGTTCCGGTGCACAGGCCGCCCAGGAGTCACAAATTGCTGCCTGGATAAGTGAAAAAGGGATGCTGCTCACACTATTGCTGATCTTTGTGGGTGGTCTGGCCCTGAACCTGACCCCGTGTGTCTATCCGCTGATTCCGATCACCATCAGTTATTTCGGAGGGCAGGCCAGGGGGAGTAACGTCAAGAGTACATTCACGCTGGCCGTGTTCTATGTGCTGGGGATGGCGATCACTTATTCCCTGTTGGGAACAGTTGCCGCGCTTACCGGACAAATGATCGGCGCAGCGCTGCAGAATCCGTTTGTCCTGGGATTCATTGCCATCATCCTGGTGGCCCTGGCCTCCAGCATGTTCGGTGCTTTTGAGATCCGGGTGCCACAGAGCCTGGCCTCTATCGGCGGGAAATCCCGCCAGGGGGTTGTCGGTTCTCTGTTTATGGGGTTAACCGTTGGGATTATTGCGGCGCCGTGTATCGGTCCCTTCGTGTTAAGTCTGTTAATCTTCGTGGGCGATCTGGGGAATCCCTTCCTGGGATTTCTGATGTTTTTCACGCTGAGTCTGGGCCTGGGATTGCCGTTCCTGCTGCTGGGTACGTTCTCGGGGCTGATGCAGAAATTGCCGCAATCCGGTCAATGGATGGTGTGGGTCCGGTATATCTTTGGCTTTGTCCTCATTGGGATGGCTATCTATTTCCTCGAACCATTGTTCTCACCCACTTTATATAAGATCCTCCTCGCAGTCGATGCCTTTGCTGCCGCTGTCTTCCTGGGATTGGTCACCAGGAAAAAATCCGATACCGGGATCTTTAAGGTCGTGAAACCGGTGGTGGGGATGCTGTTCATGGCCATCGGATTCTGGATTGTAATGCCGGCCCAGGCCGAAACGGAAAGCGTCGAGTGGTCCCAGTATTCCGAGGAGCAGTTGCAGCAATCAACTCAATCCGACACCCCGGTGATTATAGACTTTTATGCTGATTGGTGCATTCCCTGCAAGGAACTGGATCAGTTTACTTTCAGCGATCAGCAGGTGATGCAGGCTGCCGGTGAATTCACTATGCTGAAGGCCGATCTGACAAAAAATAATGTTCCGGAAGTGCAGAAACTCAAGCAGGAATATGATATCCGGGGCGTGCCGACAATCGTCTTTATCAATAACAATGGCCAGGAGATCAGATCACTCCGCCTCACCGGCTTTGAATCACCGGAGAAATTTCTACAGCGAATGGAGAAAGTGTCTTCGTAACAGTGTGGGATTTACATGATAGTTCTTCCCAAAGAGGAGTGTTTCAGAAAATAGAACGGAAATGTTTGCTGGAATAATAACAATCTCTAATAGATAAATTATACCGGAGTATACTGAATGATAACTCATATACAACTCTCTAAAAAGGTAGTCCGGATACTTGTTGTCTTCGGATTTGTTGTCTTCGGCGCAGCAGGTTCTGCGCAGGAAGTTGCAGTGGATCTGGATGCACAGAAGCCTATCACTCTTTCCGGGAACTCTGACCAGAATCCGATGGCGCCGAATTTTGAATTACAGACCATCCAGGGTGAGACGGTGCGTCTCTCCGATTATCGCGGTAAGGCGGTGCTGCTGAATTTCTGGGCTACCTGGTGCGGTCCCTGCCGGGTTGAAATTCCGGATTTTATCGAGCTCACCAACACGAAGGATCCGGAGAAATTTGTGATCCTGGGAATGACGCTGCAGAGCGGGACGAAGAAGCAGGTCCGAAAATTTGTCGAGAAAATGGGAATGAATTATCCCGTCCTGTATGGAGAGGACGACACCATGATGAAGCTGGCGGAACTGTATAACCGGATACAGGCGATTCCCACCACCTTCCTGATAGGGCCTGACGGCCGGGTGCAGAAGCACTACGTAGGCCCCAGAGACGGGGACACATTCTGGAAAGATATCCAGGCCGCGCTCAACTAGGGTACGCCAACCGGAGTCATAATCTGTCTGCTACTGGTTGATGAGTCCCTGTCGGAACTGATGTCCGGAATACATTCGCCGGATTATCTGTATTGCCTGGGGTGCGTTATCGCTCACCTCTGAAGTTGCACACCATCGCTATTTGCGATTGTCCTCGCAATCTCTGGGAACCATACTTTTTGTTCGGATCTTTTCTAGTCAGGCCTCCTGTATAATATCTCGATTCTTGTATACCGTCTTTTGAATGTCTAATTTCGATTCCTGAATATCGAAGATTTTGGAAGTTTTCCAGCACGGGGCGTCATTATGCGAAAAATGATGTTGCATCGGTCCGGGAGTTCCCGCAGAGCGAGAAAGCGTAAGTTGAAGTGGCTTCTGGTCCTCGGTATCCTGGCTCTCCTCATTCATCCCGGGGATCTCAGTGCAGCCGACTATTGGCAGCAATATGTACGCTATACCATGGATGTTTCCCTGGATGCGGAGCAGAAGGTGCTCACCGGAGACGAAACGGTGGTCTATTATAATCATTCCCCCGATACGCTGGAGAATATCTATTTTCATCTTTATCCGAATGCATTCCGCAGCGATTCGACGCTGAAATCCATCCAGGGGAAAACCTGGTATCAGGAACCGCCTTCCCCGCCGCATCGCAGCTGGATCACCATTGAGGAATTCACCGCGACTCTCGGCGGCAAATCATCCGACGCATTTAGCGTTGACGAGACTATTCTTTACGGACCACTTCCGGGGTCGCTTCTTCCCGGCGATTCATTGGAAGTCAGGCTCCGGTTCGCCCACCACATACGGGAACATTACGGCAGGGCCGGATATCAACATAATCAGTTCGATTTTGCCCAGTGGTATCCCAAGGTGGTCGTCTATGATGAGCGAGGCTGGGATAATGAAATCTGGCCCAATATCGGAGAGTTCTATGGAGAATTCGCGGATTTTCAGGTCACCATCACTGTGCCGGACTCCTTTATCGTTGCCGCCACCGGTACGGTGGTTGATGGAAATCCTGGCTGGGAGGAGGTTACGGTTGAAGAGGAGGCCGATTACGAAGAGTGGTACCAGGAGTATCTGAGTCGGAAAGAAACCAGGTTCCGGAGCGGAAATCGCCGGAGCGTGACCTTTGCTGCGAAGAATGTCCACGATTTCGCATGGAATACCAGTCCCGATTTTGTCTACGAGCACGGCACGCACGAAAACGTTGATGTGCACGTGCTCTACCAGGCCTCCCGGGGCCGGTCATGGCATAATCAGGTAGTGCAACATGCCACCCGAACACTGGACTGGCTGGAGAAAAAATTCGGAGAATATCAGTATCCGCAGGTGACGGTGGTGCATGGGCTGCTGGGAGGCGGCATGGAGTATCCCATGCTGGTGATGGACGGGAATCCCAGCGAGGGCTTGGCGGTGCACGAGATCGGCCACATCTATTTCTATGGGATCCTTGCCAACGATGAAATGGCCGAGGCCTGGCTGGACGAGGGCTTTACCACGTTCCAGACCCTCCGTTATCTTGAATATCACTACGGAAAAGAAGGGCGGAGTATGCAGGAGTTGAACGAGGAATATCCCGGCCTCCGGGCCCGGTTTCCGCGAGTGTCCGAATACGAAGATGATCAGGAGGCCGTTATCGAGATGCAGCTGAGCGGAGAAGATGAACCGATGGCACAACCGGCGGATGAGTTCGGCTCGTACGATGCTTACAGGTACAATGTGTACACCAAAGCCTCACTCATGCTGGATATGCTCGAGTTTGTGATGGGAGAGCAGGCATTCTGGTCCGGAATGCGAGATTATTATGACACCTGGAAGTTAAAGCACGTGAACGAGGATCGCTTCCGGGAGGTTATGAACCGGCATTCCACCGATGATCTGGATTGGTTCTTCGACCAATGGCTGCATTCGACCGGGTTTGCCGATTATGCCCTGGATGGGTATGAAGTCGAACCCAGACCGGAGGGCGGGTACCGGGTGACGGTCTCCATCACCCGAAAGGGGCCGTTTATTATGCCGGTGGATGTGGAACTCCGATTCTATGATGGGGGAACGCTTCGCACACGGTGGTTCGAGCATACCGATCAGGGGAGTGTCACATTTGAAACCGGGTCAAAGGTAGCGAAGGTGGTCCTGGATCCTGACAACCGGATTCTGGATGTCGACCGCACCAATAATAGCTCCGGGATCCCGGAACACGAGTTTTTACCCGAATATCCCGAAATAAATTATACTCCCAGAGATGCCTATCTGGTGGAATGGTGGCCATCCTTCTGGTATAATGCGATTGACGGCGCACGGCTCGGATTCCACATCGGAAGGCAGTACTCCGGAGATAGAAAACAATTCCGGGCCAAACTCTGGTATGGAGCGAAGTCCACTAAGATCGACTATGACATCCGGTATTCCGACGTACTGTATCGTCTCCTGCCTGATTTCAGATACAGTATCAGGATAGCGCATATCGAAGGGCGCCAATGGAATCAGCTGGGAATAACCAAATCCTGGTCTCGCGCTTACCGGCTGCTCCCAATGCATCGGATATCATTAGGCGTTCGAAACATTGAGCTCACTGACGCCCGATACCCGGTGGAGCTGTGGGATCCCGGCGTGAACAATCAGTTGTATGTCACCTATCGGTCCGACTTCCGGGCCATTCGATGGCGCAGTTTTTTCGCAGCCGCTGCCACCGAATCCCATCCCTTGCTGGCCAGTGATTTCGATTACCAGAAGTTGACCTTCGAATGGCAAATCCGCACCACGCAATCCACGCCGGAGGTGCGGTTTCGTTTGTTCAGCGGATGGACGTATCCCAGCGATCCGTTACCCGAGCAAGAAACTTACTCGATAGCGAATGGCGGGCAGTATGCCTATTTCAACCAGTATTATGCCAGAAGCAGAGGAAGTTTTTTCGGAAGAACCAACGCATACGATTATCTCTGGCTTCCCGGAGATGGCAGCGTCCGGGCGTTCCAAAATTCGGATGTCCCGGGAGCAACTCGCCTGATTGCAGGCAATCTTGAGCTCCGCTTTCCTCTGGACAGAGCAGGAGTGAATGCCCGTCCCGCGTTTTACCTGTTTTCCGACTATGCCTATGCCGAACTCCCTGAGGGAGAAAATACCTCCGCACAACCCGTTTCGGAACAGTATCTCACTCTGGATCTCACTCTGGGTGATCTTGGTCTGGGCTTTTCATTCCGTGGGACATTCTTTCAGATGCCGTACCTGATTCGCGCCGACGTTCCCTTATGGGTGAACGATACTGAGTATCTGTCCGGGCGTGATAACCGGTTTGGTACCCGGATCCTCCTGAGTTTTCACACCTTGTTTTAGTCGACTACGCCACCGGGCTTTCTTCGGTTTTCAGGGCATCCAGCAAAACAGTCACCCGGAAGCCGGACTCGGATTCAGCCCGCTCGAAGGTCTCCACAATCTCAATATGTGCCTCCAGTCGGCGAACCGCAGCACCTGTTGTACCGGATTCGACCACATCATACATCAGCAGGATCCTGAGCCACCAGCATAACTTCTCAAATGATTCTTTATTGAACCACAGAGCATCCTGATAGCGGTTAATGGAAAGGAAGTCGCGTATGAGGCCGGAATGCAGGAGCGTCTCCATCACCCGATAGGCCGCATTCGGCGTATCCGGATCCACCTCGAACCAATGTTGAAAGGAGGTGAGAATTTTTACCAGCTCCACCACTTCCATCGCCTGATCCCCACTCATTTCTAACTCTCGCGCCAGATCATGAATGATATTATTGAGCAGGAGATCATCGATCCAGCTGCGACTCAGGTCTTCAAATTCGGTTTCGGTTTGCAGTTTTCCAAGACTCTTCACGAATGCCCAGGAAAACAAAACGAGCCATTGTTCCGGATCCTCCAGTTCATCGGCCAATTCCGCCAGATCTGACTCCAGTGGTTCATGTACCTTTTCATCAATGGTATCCCGCTGCACGGGGAGTTTTAGGAGTGCGATCAGGGAATCTGTAATCTCCGCGGCGACTTCGTCGATATCTCCCTCAGAATCCGTGAATTCCTTCACCTCACGGAGAAACTTCTCAATACCGTGTTCCCTGTCGGCGTCAAAGATTTCCGCCACCGATTTTTCAGGATTTTTGGATCCCCGGTGATCGTACCACTCCTTGAAAATGGTTGTGTTGAAAACAGACCGGGTGGCTTCATGGATGGGGCGAAGCAGTGTTTCCTGCAGGGCTTCATCGATGCTGGGCACACCGCGTCCATCCAGATATTCGGTCAGTTCGGCATACATGTTATCGGTGTCCACCACTTCCCGGAAATCCAGAAACACCTGATATTTAAAGGCTCCCAGTTCAACGAAAAAGCCCTGATCATAGATTTTCCGGTTATTTCTGATATACTCCAGACCTGATATCTGATCCCGAAAGATGCAGAAACTGTTCGGATCGTTCTGCAGATCAAGCCCCTCGCCGATGGTTTTTTGCACCAGGTGAGCCTGATCCCCGCCGCCGGTTTTCTCTTTATACGCCGACGAAGTATGGAGTACTCCTCTGGCATGATCGAATTTGTTGTTATACACCACTAATGCCCGCTCATCACCGGTGCGGTTAGAATAAGCAAACACATTCTCGTTCACGTGCCCTTCGGGTGTATAGAGATCATAGAGTAAAAAGTTCTTCGATTCTGCGAATACATAGCGTTTATGGAGCAACGGGAAAATCTCCCGTTCATGCCGCTGTACCAGATGTTGATCCGGTTCCTCATCCCAGTAGGCCCGCTTGAATTCCATTCCGTATTTTTCCGTCAGCCCCTCCACCTGGCCGTGCCCGAACATGGGTAAGCCCGGCAGGGTCACGAGAAGCACACACACTCCGAAATATTTATCATCTTTGCCGAACTGGGCGACTGCCGTTTCCTCATCCGGATTATTCATGAAATTCACAAAGCGCTTGAGGATTTCAGGATTGAACTCCAGGACGTTCTTTATCGTTTGCCGGTATTTGGCATTATCCTCGGTCTTCAGCATATTCATAAATGCGCTGTTATACACCCGGTGCATCCCAAGTGTGCGAACGAAGTATCCCTCCATCAGCCAGAATGCCTCGGCCAGCAGCAGCGTATCCGGCTCCTCCTCGGCCACCCGATCCACCACTTCCCGCCAGAACTCTTTCGGAAACACCCGATCGAAATCTTCTCTGGTCATCCCGTATTCCGCACGGGACGGAATATCGCCCCCCGTGCCGGGTTCGGGAAACCAGAGTCGCTGGTAATGCTTTTTTGCCAGGGTCATGGCGGCGTCAAACCGGATGATGGAAAAGTGTCGGGCCACGTGGAGAATAGTTTGAACAACAGCTTCCCGCACTTCGGCATTCAGAAAGTTCAGCTGAGCGGTATCGTTCCAGGGCATACTGGTGCCGTCATTCCCATGGTAAATGTATTTTTCGTCGCCGGTGTGGCCATCAACCCGCTTGAAGACAACGGCGGCATCACTGCGATCGTAATAGTGATCCTCCAGGTATAACTGAACCCGGTCATCCTCGCAGAGATCCGGGCCGCTGAAGGAGTAAGACGGAAACGGACTATGATCCAGAGATACGAACCAATCCGGATGCTCCCGCACCCATTTGCCGTCGATGCCGACATGATTGGGTACCATGTCACCGGCGAGCCGGATATCGCGTTCCCAGGCGCGGCTGTGCAGATTATTATAGGCTTCCTGTCCCCCGAGCTCCTGCGCGATTTCATAATCATACAATGAATACGCAGAAGCCACCGCATCCGGATTACCCATCATTTGCTTGATGCGAAGGGAGGCGTTGCTCCGTTCCCATAATCCAATCAACCAGAGACCGGTAAACCCCCTCCGGGCCAGCGTGTCCAGCTCCTCGTCCGGAATTTGATCGAGCCGGGTGATAGAGCGACTGTATTTCTTCGAGAGCTGATCCAGCCAGACATAGGTATTTTTCGCCAGGATAACCACTTTGGGCATCCAATCCTGATCCTTGCTGAACCGTTCGTATTCGACGTCTCCCGTGAAATCATAGGCACGGGCGGGCCCGGGAGTGCCGAATCGCATCTTGGTTTCCTCTTTAATGAAATCCAGACTCTTCAGCAGACGGTAGAAATATTTCCCCAGAATTGACGCCCAGTGTCCGCGGATCCATTCCAGCTGACCGGCGATGGAATGCGGCGATGCTTTGGTTGGCGCCTGGAGCATCCGGAGCAGATTTTCATTTCCAGGTCCGTACTGGGGCTGGTTATCGAAAAACTCCTCAATGGCCCCCATGATTTTCACGTATTTTGTCGTCTTCTCCAGTCTGGCATCATCGAATAACTCAAGGTATTCTGAGAACGCCGGATTGTTGTTGGAAAGCCAGAGCAGGATCAATTCTTCCAGAATGATATGTTTATGGGGCTCCCCTTCCGTAGACCCCGCCAGGTACTGGTTCACATCCATATCCCGGCGATACACCTTAACCGGAGGGAATTCATCCGCGAAGGCAATGAGTATCTGCTCCAGTTCGTGCGAATCGAAGGATTCCGAGAGGTGGTCGGACATCTCCCGGAATAACTGGTTATTTTTTTGTTGACGGAACTGCTGTATGATGTAATGTAAGATCTCGTGAATTAAACCCATGCCGTTAATTTCCCCGGAACGGACCGCTTTTTCCGGGAAATCAATGACATTGCGTTTCTCGTTCATCCGTTTTACAAATTTTCTGACTGCGTGAAAATCCGCAAAAATCACATCGCCGTGCTGGGCGAACAGGGTTTCTTCGAACTGGTATTTATCTCTGGCGCGGCGGGAAATATGGAGTTCTCTTTTCACGGGTGCTACGCCTGTCATTCAATCCCTCCTCATTCCTGATTTAAACGGTTATCTGTTAAATGATAACAAATGAGAGGTAAAATATATACCTACAAATGGAAGCCGTATCAGGGAAGAATACCCCGTATTACCGGTCCGGAAAACAGGGAGGGGATTGGATCTCCCCAAACTGAGGGAGAACAACAGGGTGATAAAACAGAACAGCACCCGAAGGAGAGAGGCCTCGGGTGCTGTCCCGTATGAAAATCAGTGCGTTTATGCTGCTTCGGTTTCTTCGGCTTCAGCAGCCTGGACATCTCCGGATTTCACGAATCGGACACCTTTGTTTTGCATGTCCTGCACGGCATTCTTCAGGCTGTCCGGCGGCGAGCCAACCGGGTTGGTCAAATCGCTCAGGTAGTGCACGGTGTATCCCTTCTCTGCACCGTCGGCAGCAGTAAAGTACGTGCAATAATCGGCAGCGAGTCCGCAGACGAACAGCCGCTTCACATTCCGGCCCCTGAGATAGCCATCCAAACCGGTTTCCGTTTCGTGGTCGTTTTCGAGAAAACCGGAATAGCTGTCGACCTTCGAGCGATACCCCTTTCGCACAATGGTCTCTCCAAATCGGGTATCCAGGTCACGATGGAATTCGGCTCCTTCACTGCCCTGCACACAGTGATCAGGCCATAACACGGGGCCGATGCCGGGTTCTTTGTGGGGATCAAACGGCTTTTTCCCCGCGTGCTGGCTGGCAAAACTTCTATGGTCGGGTGTGTGCCAATCCTGCGTGAGGACTATCGGCAATTCACGATCCTTAAACACTTTCATCAACCGGTTCACACCACTAATAAATGTGTCGCCTTCGTCGACCGGCAGCGCTCCGCCCGGCATGAAATCATTCTGCATATCCACCACAATCAGGGCGTCGCCTTTCTGTAGAGTCACGGAATCAAGGTGCTGAACATCTTTCAGTTCCATGATTCCACCTCCTTTCTATGACCATCCTTGAACTTGCTCTGTTCACCCTCTCGGTTTTATTATAGGCTTCAACTCTGTTGAATTCAAGCTGCAACTCCCGGGTGATTTTCATCTGCCCTCCAATGAATATCACGATTCGTCATTTTTTCAAGAGCGGGTTTCTCCGGGCCAGACGACACGGAGTTTTACTAACGGCTGTAATTTCGCTCCCATGAAAGAATGTCCGATCCGATTTATCAGGCACTGTCCTGGGTGGCTGCCCGCATCCACATTCTTCCCGGGAGAGAGCATTCCATTTGAACTTTACCATCCACACCCCTAATTTCACCCCGGTAAAGATTCTGACAGCAGGAGAATCCGGTTTATGGCACGCCGACAACCGCTAATCCTCATCTTCCAGTGGCATATGCACCAACCTCTGTACAAAGATGCCGTTAGTGGACGGTACCTGCTTCCCTGGGTGAGGTTACATTGCACGAAAGATTACACTGATATGGCCTGGCATCTGGAGCGGTATCCCGAGGTAAAAGGTGTGATCAATTTTGTCCCGTCCCTCCTGAAACAAATCCGGGAGTATACCGATTTCGCTTCTGTGGACGAACGATTCCTGCACCTGACGCAGAAACCGGCTGCGGACTTATCCGCGGAAGACCAGCAATTTGTCCTCCGGCACTTCTTTCAGGGCAATCAGAAAGGAATGGTGGACGTTTCCCGGCGATACTCCCGGCTGTTGGACATGAGAGGAACAGATCCGTCTGAAGAGGAACTGGAGGCAGCGAGAAGCCAGTATACTCATCAGGATTTTCTGGATTTGCAGATGTGGTTTTTGCTGGCATGGACCGGTGAGGAGCTGCAGGAGGAACCGGAAGTAGTCCAGCTGATCGCAAAGGATCGAAATTTTACGGAACAGGAAAAGCAGAGATTGCTAAATCTGCACCAGCAGGCCATCCGGGACCTCTTGGGACGGTATCGAAAACTTCAGGAGTCGGAGCAGATAGAAATCACCGGCAGTCCCTATACCCACCCCATCCTTCCTCTGCTGCTGGATTCCGAAGTGGCACGGATCTCCATGCCGGACGCGGAGTTACCGTTCCACCGGTTCAGCTATCCGAAGGAGGCTGAGAAACAGATCACCCGGGCCCTGCAGACATTTCGGGATGAATTGGGGTGGGAGATTCAGGGGATGTGGCCCTCCGAAGGGGCAGTAAGTGAAGCCGCCGTTTCGCTGATGCGGAAGTATGGGATACGCTATATCACCACGGACAGCAATATTCTGGCGAGAACGTTCTCGCGAAGCGCTGAACCAGCCCGGCTGGCCCCGGAGCAAAAGTACAAACCGTACAGTTTTCCCACACAAAATGGGGAGCTGGCGATATTTGCCAGAGATCAGCAGCTGTCCGATTGCATCGGTTTCCAGTATGGGGGAATGGAGCCGGCGGAAGCGGTGGAGGATTTCGTTTCGCGACTGTACCGAATTGATGACTCCCTGCCCGATGATAATTATCCGTATGTGGTCGTGATCACCATGGATGGCGAGAACGCCTGGGAATATTATCCCCGTAACGGCAGACTGTTTTTCGAGAAATTATACGGACGGCTGGCTGAAGATCATCAGATTCGCACAACCACTTTCAGCGAGCACTTGGAGCGAACGAAGGAACTGGGAGATCTGGACTGGATTTATCCCGGTTCCTGGATCCAATCCGACTTCCATTACTGGATTGGCGATCCGGTGAAGAATGCTGCCTGGGACAGACTACACAGAACCCTCCAACAGGCGCAGCGCCATCAAGATGACGGCGGTACCCTATCGGAACAGGCTGAACAGGCTCTCCTGCAGGCCGAGGGAAGTGACTGGTTCTGGTGGTACGGCAATCCGAATCATTCCGTCTATGATTATATCTTTGACCAATTGTTTTGTGATGCACTGCGACGGGTCCATACTGAAATAGAGGCGGAATTACCGGAGATGTTTCAGGACAATGTGCCGGGAAGCCCACAATCCAGGTAGTCAGTAGCGGCTTTCCTGCTGTACAGCAAATAGCCTCCACTGAATGAGTGGCTGTGCCATAAAGCGCTTAGATTAAGGTAGGTATTTACGGAAAGAACTCTTAATAAAGGATACCCTGTGAAGATTTTATTAGCCTCAGCAGAAGTAACCCCCTTTTCGAAGGTCGGTGGTCTGGCGGATGTTGCCGGAGCCCTTCCGACAGCGCTCGCCCAGCTGGATGTCGATATCCGAATCATTACTCCCGGATACGGTTCCGTCAACCGGGAACAGTTCCCTGAGGAAGCGGCGGCCACATTCCAGGTTCCGGTGGGCGAAAAGTCCTATCAGGCCGAAATAAGACAAACCGCACTTTCCGAGACACAATCCGTCCCCGTGTATTTCGTGCAAAACGAACACTTCTTCAACCGTGCCGGCATTTACACAGATCCGGACAGCGGGAAAGCCTATCCGGATAACGACGAACGGTTTATCTTTTTTATACGGGCTATTCTCGCCTGGTTGCAGGAGCATGACTGGACTCCGGATATTCTTCATTCCAATGACCATCACACGGGACTGCTGCCGGCCTATATCACAGATCGGTATTCGGAGCACGAAACCATCGGATCCATTCGAAATTTGTTCACGATTCACAATATGGGTTATCAGGGGATTTACCCTTCTGACGTACTAAAGAAGACCGGTTTCCCCGAGGAGTACTCCCGGAATAAAGAGGCTTTTCAGTT
Organism: bacterium; assembly: GCA_035267465.1. Classification (GTDB taxonomy): domain Bacteria; phylum Fidelibacterota; class JAANXI01; order JAANXI01; family JAANXI01; genus DATFLS01. Next base: position 2,450 of record DATFLS010000342.1, on the reverse strand, counting down.
TCACGGCAAGGTCAATTTTATGAAAGTTGCTCTCCATTACGCTGATAAAATAAATACGGTCAGCCCTACCTATGCCCGAGAGATCATGTCATCCGAGGAGTTTGGCTTTGGTCTCGAGGAGGTGCTGCATATGAGACGGGACGATGTGTCCGGTATCCTGAATGGCGTGGAGTATTCAGACTGGTCGCCGGAGACCGACCAGCTGATACCCTATCAATATTCCATGAATGATATCTCCGGGAAACGAAAAAACCGCGATGAACTGCTGCGTAAAAACCGGCTGATTGCAGAGCACAGCACTCCTATCATTGGAATGGTCTCGCGGTTGGTCGACCAGAAGGGATTTGATCTGATGGATGAGGTGCTGGAAGATCTGCTCTCTCTGGACCTCCGATTCATCCTGCTGGGAACCGGGGAACGGCCGTATCATCGCTTGTTTGAGGAAGCCAAACAGGAATTCCCGGATAAAATCGGGGTGACTTTCACCTATGATAATCCCCTGGCGCATCTGATTGAGGCGGGGTCGGATATGTTCCTCATGCCGTCCAAATACGAGCCCTGCGGATTGAATCAGATGTACAGCCTGAAATATGGCACCATACCCATTGTGCATGCCACCGGAGGTTTGGCCGACACCATCCGGGATTATGATCCCGCAACTCATACAGGCAATGGCTTCTCATTTAATGAATACACACCAGAGGCTTTGCTGGAGGCTGTCAAACGGGCCATTAATACGTTTCGGAATAAAGCCCGATGGAAATTCATTCGCGACAACGCCATGGAATGCGATTTCTCCTGGGAAGTGAGCGCCCGGAAGTATAAGGAGTTGTACAATGACATTCTCTCATCCCGCCCAGAGTAGAATAAGATCACTTTGATTGATACAGATAACAGAAAAGGCAAACGGCAAAAGGCAGATGGCAGAAGTAAGACTTGGGAATGTCAGGGAGAGAATGGGATGGGTCGGTGAGCTCGGTGCCGGAGTCGGATGTCCTGAAATAAGCGTTAATCGTCAGCGGTCAATTGTCAATTGTGCGAGACTCATGGGTAGTGCTGCCATGGGTGGAAGACGCTTGAATTCAGACGTCTGGTGAGAGCCTATATCAATACGGGTTCTCTCTCCCAATCTTTTGCTCCTTCAAGTCTGGATACGTGAGTTTGCCCCGTTCCTGAGAAGCTGCTGACGGACAATTGCTGGCCTCATGACCGGCAATTGATAGCGGAAGCGACATCTAAAACTGAGGCTACTTAATTTAACAGGCATCTTCTTTTTTGCAGAAAAATTGATTAAAATTCGGGAATCGAGAGAGGTCATCCATGGAAAAAATCAAAGAATTTCTCCGTCTGGAATCAGCTGGTGGTATTCTGTTGATAGGCGCTGCCTTTTTAGCGGTAGTTATTGCGAACTCGCCGCTGGGAGGGTTGTACGATTCTTTCCTGGAGCTGATCATTCAGATTCGGGTAGGTGAGTTCGGGATCGAGAAACCGCTGCTGCTGTGGATCAACGACGGGTTGATGGCCATCTTCTTCCTGCTGATTGGCCTGGAGGTAAAAAGGGAGATTGTGGAAGGGGAACTGAGCAATATCTCCCAGGCATCGCTGCCCATATTTGCGGCCGTCGGAGGGATGGTCGTCCCGGCGGTGATTTACGTCTCCATCAATTCCGGGGATACGGAAGCCCTGCGCGGCTGGGCGATTCCGGCGGCCACGGATATCGCCTTCGCCCTGGGTATTTTGAGCCTGCTGGGCCGCGGCATTCCGGATGCGCTGAAAATTTTCCTTTCCACTCTGGCCATTATCGATGACCTGGGAGCTATTCTTATTATTGCGCTGTTTTATACCAGTAAATTGTCGTTGGTCTCTCTGCTCATCGGCCTGGGAGCCATTATCATCTTATGGATATTTAATAAGCGAGGCGTAACGCATATCACACCGTATCTCCTGGTGGGAATTGTCTTCTGGGTAGCAGTCCTCAAATCCGGAGTGCATGCCACCCTGGCCGGAGTGATCCTGGCGTTCTTTATTCCCCTGAAAAAGAAGGACCCTGAAGGCGTCGCTCCGCTGACCCGGCTGGAGCACGATCTGCATTCCTCGGTGGCGTTTTTCATCTTACCGTTATTTGCCTTCGCCAACGCCGGAGTGAACCTGTCCGGAATAACGCTGTCTTCATTTTTGCATCCCGTGTCGCTGGGGATTTTTCTGGGATTATTCGCCGGGAAACAGCTCGGTGTCTGGGGGTTCAGCTGGCTGGCGGTGAAAGTTGGGTGGTCAGAACTCCCGGCCCGGGTGGATTTTAAATTATTGTATGGTGTGGCTGCCCTTGCCGGCATCGGGTTTACCATGAGTTTGTTTATTGCGTCACTGGCGTTCGAACAGGGAGCGGGCTCGTACCTGGCACTCGATCGGTTGGGGATTTTAAGCGGATCACTGGTATCGGCTCTGCTGGG
>DATFLS010000341.1:0-4129 GCA_035267465.1 bacterium | reverse complement strand
TTCACCCCTGTAGGCTTCGGACCGGAATTTGCCGGATTCATGCCCCTGGAGGATTGGCGCTTAAACATATTGTATAATTGGCGATACGGCGATGTATTTACCTGGCGGGCAGACCAGAGTGAACTGGACGTGACCAATAATATCAAATGGCGCGACTGGAACATGGTTGATCTCCGCCTGAGCAAGAACTTCCAGAGGGACTGGGGACGTGTCCAGCTGTTCCTGGATGTGGATAACATTTTCAATTTAAAATACATCTGGGATGATGCCGCCTGGGTCGGGCCCAGGGACAGAGATTATTACCTGAGGTCCCTGCATCTTCCAGAAGATACCTTCGAAGGCGTGGAGGAACCGTACGATTTTATCTACGGTGATGATCAGCCGGGTGATATGCGGGCTCGTGGCGTAGAGTACCAACCGATAGAAATTGTGGGTACAGTCGATGAAGAGGGCAGCCCACACACCCGTCCGCTCTACTACGAGAAAGAAAATGATCGGTACATGGTCTGGGAGAACGGTTCCTGGTCGCAGGCTGATCAGGGATTCGTCGACCAGGTAATGGAAGACCAGGCCTATATCGATATGCCGAATTCCGACTACCTGGCGTATCTGTTCCCGAGACAAATCTATCTGGGAATCAGGATTTCGTTCTGACTCTGGCTCACCGGGATCCTGGATTTCTCGATTTTCATGGTAGAAATCCAGGATCCTTGCAAAATGAATAAATCGATATAAATTGGGTTTTAAACAAGCAGAGGTTTATATTATGCATCTGAAATCAAATTTAAAAAGCATTTCAAAGGTCTCGGCGATTTTCGCGCTCCTGCTTGTCTTTGGAATGTTTGCAATGCTCTATGCCGATGCGCCAACATCGAGATGGTTATGGCCAACCAAAACCGTGGCCATTGGTGAATTAAATAATTACTACAATAACGGCGGCGCCAAATTTCACGTCTACGATCAGGGATTGGCTTATCCCGGCTGGTATCAGTATGTCGATTATCAGAATGGCCACGGAATCTGGATTGGAGCCTCGGGTTTTGATGACGGTCAACAAACATGGACGTTTAAAGCGTCACATGTGGGTTATCGAACACCCGGTTCGGACGAAATGTATCCGCAGTCGGCGAGAATTACTTCGAAATTAGATCCCTCGCCCACGGTGATCGTGGATGGACTGCAATCCTTTAAGTATCCGGTTGCCTACGATTCCTTTGCCACGGATATGAACGCGGATGTGATGGTGGAGCAGACTGTTAATACGCTCATTGGTCTCACCCTGCATCGCACAGTGTGGGCGTTTACCAACGAATACCACGATAACTATCATATCATTCAGTATGTCTTCGAAAATACCGGAGTGGCCGGCGAACCCGATGATGACATCGAGATCCCGGAACAAACCCTGGATGGTATCTATATCGGGATGGTCCGGAACTATGCTATGGCCGGGGAAACCGGAAACAGTCTGGTAGGATATGGTGCGAACTGGGGCAGGAACACCATAAACGATGTGATTGGTGATGATATGAGTGATTGGTATGAAGACACCTATCCGGATCTACGGGGGCAGTATGCCTGGCTGGGATACGAGCCGACGAACGACCGGGTAAATACTATCGGGGTTCCCATGGCATACGAAAGTGGTGCCTCTGAGCAGATGCCCGGTGATACCACCGGTCGTTTGCACTCCCCGAATTTTGCGGGTGTGGTTACCCTTCATGCGGACGATCCCCAGGAAGCTGCCGATGATGTGCCACTGATGGATCGGGCAGATGATCCAACCCAGCCTTCCATGACCGGGCACGTGTCCAACGGAGGTCAGTTCGCCTCCAACGATGCCACCGATGAGACCAAACTGGTTTCAGAACTATCACTGCTCACCAGCGGACATGCCTCCCATGCGGATCTGATTGTGGGGGAAGCAGCCACGGAACCGGAGCCGAGAGAAGACTGGATGCAGCGAATGGCGGACCAGACCAGTGATCCAGGGACGGATATCGAAGGGCGTCTGGCTATGACAGGGTATGGACCATACACCCTGGATCCGGGAGAGAAATTCCGTATTGTCCAGGCTATTGGACTTGACGGACTGGATGACCAGGCAGCGCTGGAAATTGGTGAACAGTATAAAATCCTCCTGAATCAGGGTAATCCAGATGGAACCATTGAGTTCGACAGCGATCGCGACGGCACGATTGAGCCGGATGAACAGCGAAGCAAGAACATGTGGGTCATGACTGCCAGAGATTCACTTATCGACACCTGGATGAATGCGAAAGCGAATTATGAAAGCGGCTTTAGCATCCCCAGTCCACCCAAACCACCAAGGACCTTTACGGTGACTTCGAAACCGGATGAAATTGATTTGACCTGGGAACTCTATGAGGGTGAGAGCCCACAAGGATTTGAGATCTACCGGACACGAAACTTCGTTAATTCATTCCGTGGTTCACAGTATGAATTGATTGACGAATTAGATGGCAGCGCTACCAATTACGTAGATGATGATGTTACACGCGGCGTGAGCTATTTCTACTATATGCAGGTGGTTGGAGCGGAAAACACAGATGGTACGGCAAATACGCCAACCGGCGTGCCGCTGAAGAGTAACCGGCAGTTTACGCAGACCTATAATCCGGCCATCCTGAAGCGGCAGCCGGGAGCTCAGATCAGCGATGTCAAAATTGTTCCGAACCCTTACAACCTGAATGCGGACAAAGAGATTCGCTGGCCTGATGTGCAGGATAAAATCGGATTCCTGGAAATACCCGGTCAATGTGATATCAAAATTTATACCGAAGTGGGGCAGCTGGTTCGGACAATCGAGCATCGGGATCTGAGCGGTGATGAATACTGGAATCTGACCACGGATGCGAATCAGGTGGTGTCCAGTGGTATCTATATTGTTGTGATAGAGGATCTCGAAACCGGCAATCAGATCATCAAGAAAATGGTGATTATTCGATAACCAGAAGACGTACATGGAGGGGAGGATGTAAATTCCTCTCCCATGGCGTGGGAAATCAATCATTGAATAGTTTGTGATATTGGAGGAACTATGAAGCACACAATAAAGAAAATCACCATAATATCACTGATGGCCTGCTTCAGTATAATGGTGATGACAACGTTTCTGTTCGCCCAGGAAGACAATTATGTAGACGATCTGATCAACAGCCCTACCGATAGACTGGCGCAGACAGGCATGAAATTCCTGTCGGTATCAGTGGATCCCCGCGGGGTAGCGATGGGGAACGCGATGACGGCTATAGAGCACAGATCAACTGCAATCTTCTATAATCCCGCCGGTATGGCCAGGATTGAAGGCGGTGATGTGTTCCTTGGGCAAACTCAGTTTATCGCAGATATTAATTACAATGCAGCGAGTGCCGCATATAATACACCTATCGGCGTTTTTGCAATTTCTGGTGTCTTCGTGAACTATGGTGATATTGAAAGGGTGGTCCGCGCAGATAATGAACAGGGTTATCTGACGGACGGTACTTTCGCACCAACTGCGAATGCCATAGGCTTAGGCTATGCCCGGGCTCTGACAGACCGGTTTTCGGTCGGTGGCCAGGTAAAATATGTAACCCAGAATTTGGGATCTAATGCCACAGCTTTTGATGATAATGGGGATTACGTATACTCCAGTTACAAAAAAAATGTGATGTCATATGATTTCGGGGTAATCTATAATACTGGCCTTCGAAGCCTCACGATCGGAATGGGTGTTCGCAACTTCTCACGCGAAATTACCTATGCGGAATTTGGATTTGAACTGCCACTTACCTTTCGAATTGGTGCTACTATGAACATATTAAATGATTTCACAAGTATTGATCCGGACCTGCACAGATTCGTAGTAGCGCTCGATACCGAACGGCCCAGGGACTATTACGAGCAGATTAAACTTGGATTTGAGTATACACTCATGAATACCCTGAGTCTGAGGGCAGGCTATATTTATCCAGAGGATGAAAAAGGTCTGAATGCCGGTGCCGGAATCCAGAGAGATTTTGGCGGTGTTGGTGCATCAGTAGACTTCTCCTATACCCAATTCGGCGTATTTAGCAATGTCACCAGGTTCTCCCTGGGGCTCACGTTTTAAGCAAACCGAAGTCTG
>DATFLS010000340.1:0-11613 GCA_035267465.1 bacterium | reverse complement strand
CTACAAGGGAGCCCAGACTTCGCCTGGCGCTCCAGATTAGCACAGATGTAAAAAGACAACCGAAAAATTATTATTCAACTTTGTTTACTTAATCGTGATGTATTCAGTTAACTTGTGTGCATACATTGTGTCTGTCACAGTCGCATTCATTGTATACAAGAGCTACCGCCGGGGAAAGGATTCCCTGACTTACTGGATCCAGCACCTTCTGACTCCGCACTATAACCTCAGGGGAGCAAGTGATCCGTACTCCTCAGACTATCAGCCACCGTCTTCAACTCTCACCAAGAAGTACAAATAAACCTAAATGTTCGGAACACCTCATACCAGTGTCACGAATATTCCTTTGTTTTTGAAAAATTTTCATTACAATACGATAACCATTCAGCTGATTCACAGAATTCCGGGATTGCATATACAGAACAGTTGAAACCTATTTCATGACAGAATAAACTCCTCCGATGCGACGAGAGCCAGAATCTCAGGAACAGAATGGCTCCGCAGACGTCTTTATACTATAGCAATTCCGGTAATTTTGATCAGTTATTTTGTTCGATTGATTTAATGAGTGAGCATCAGGACAATGGGAGCATAGATTTTATGTAACTACCGCCTGCATGATCACTCCTCTAAAGGATTAGAGTTATGACCCGGCGATTCGTGTTAGAGCTGGACAAGTTAAAAGAGCTGCTCGGTGAGATGAGCCGGCTGGTTGAAGGCCAGATTGAAGACGTTATTACAGCGTTATTCCGGCATGATCAGGACCTGGCCAGGAACGTCATAGAATACGACAGCAAAGTTGATGAATACGAAATCACCGTCGATCGCACCTGCGAGGAAATAATGGCGCTTTCGCAGCCCGTGGCTTCAGACCTCCGGCTGCTGGTTTCGGGGTTGAAAATGAGTACCGATCTCGAACGAATGGGAGATCAGGCTTCCAATATTGCGAAACAACTGCTGAACCAGGACCCTATCGAGCCCTCTATCCTGAAAAGTTTTCGTATTGATGTCATGACTGATTTCGTGACCGATATGGTAACTGAAGCACTGGATGCCTTCACCCACGGTGATGCTGCGCAGGCCAAAGCCGTGTGTGATAGCGATGATGAGGTTGACGAAATTAACCTCTATGCCATTCAGAAATTAAGCACAAAGGATGCATTCGGTCTCAATCCATCTCAACGTGTCCAGATGCTTCTTATCTCCCAGAACCTTGAAAGGATAGGCGACCTGGCCACCAATATAGCGGAAGATGTTATCTTCCTGGTGCAGGCGCGAATCATCAAACACAACTACCAGACGTTCGCAGAATAGAGGGATATACCTTCATACAAAAGTGGGGTTATTATTCCCCGCCTACCAAAATATCTCCTCATTGATCGAATGCATTCGATCCAGCATAACGGCCGTCGCGACAGATTCAGAAAATGCCGGCCGGATACTCAAAGCGTGGCGGAATTACGGAAGGTCATGAACTAGGACACCGGTACTCAGTACATCCCCTCAATCTACTCGCCCATTCTCTCATGGATTTCATACACCGGTTTGATGTCCACCGGGAGATCATCAAGTTTTTCCACCAGGGATTCCATGGTGGGTGACATCGCGCCGTACTGCTCAATGAGCTCTGCCGCACCCTGATAATCTCCGGTTGCCTGAATCATCAAAATCTTATGGATCAGTGACTCGAGTTCGTCGTATATGGTGTCAAAATTGACTTCCACTGTCTGCTGGTCCGCATTATATCGATAAGCGCCTTTTTCCAGAAGATAGTTAAAGATGATGGCATTGCCCGCGCCATGCGCTTCATTCACGCCAAACCGGACGGATCGGAAGGTTCCTGCAAGGAAGGTACTCCATACCTGATTCTCAAATTCCTGCGAGAACTCGCCCTGCTCTATCATGAATATGTTATTATACATACCCAGGACATCGGCTTTGCATTCTTCGATAGTGGAATAGGTCTCCCTGAGTTCCTCCCGGACCTCGGTTTTCCGGCCATCTACAACAATATACCCGGGCCCGATCCCGTGCGACATCTCATGCATGAGCACATGGTTAAAGAATGCGTCGAATGAAACGAAGGACTGCTGCTCCGGTGCAAGAACCCGCGAGGCAATGGGCCGGAGCAACTGGCTGAATTTGGCCTCGTTTACGTTCTTGAGGAGCACCTTTTTGGATCCCTTCGCCTGCCGGACCCGTTCATCATTGGGGAGATTGAAAGCCAGCGTTTGCACTCCGGCTTTGGTATCTCCTGCAGAGAAGACTTCCTGGGCGACGACGATGGGCGAGTCTAATCCCCGGTCAAAATTCTTGTACTGATCCGGGATCGGCAAATTGCGCTCCATATCAATCAGGTACGAGGCGAACCGCTCAACTTTTTCACTCTCCTGAGGGTCCCGCAGCGTAATGAAACACTCGAATGCGGCCTTGTAATTAAACAACTGGTCTTCGTAAACCTCGTAGGGACCGATAACCACTTCGATGAGATGATCCTCCAGCTCCATCCAGGCCATATCACTGGCATAGTAATCATTGGAGAGAAACGCATCGGCCCGGGCTTGCAAATAGCGCCGCAAACTGGGATTATCGGCATATTGCGCCGCCTGACGCAAATAATCCGCAGCCTCAGACAATCTTTCGTGAAAGTACTCCGAATAGGGGATTGCCGCCAGATCCCCGTTCTCACGACGAATCATGGTATACTCGGAGGTACACATCTCGCGAACATCCGGATGTGATTCTATCCATTGGTTGAATTCGTCTGTGGTCATGTCTTCCGGATAATAATTTGCGCCGGGCGGTTTCGTGGCGTTCCCGTAAAATGGCTGATTATGCTCCAGACGGTCAAACGGACCGAACATGATATTAAACAATGTCAGGGTGGCTCTGCCTTTCTCCGTATCCCAGGCTTCCAGTTCCGCTTTTATCTGTGGATTCTTCGAGTACACCTGTTCCAGAAACAAACTGTCCATGATGACGGCCGCCCGGTACAGGTTCTCAATGACCCGGGTTTGCCGGGTATCCGGCAATGAGTGATCATAGGTGATGGGCGTTTCCACGAAATCTGTCAGGCGATTTTCTATCTGTTGCATACTGTATCCCGCCCTTTGGGAGGTTTCACATCGCAAGAATACATTAGTGATAATTAGAGTTGCCAGCATGACAAGTCCGAGATTTTTACACCACATGGCGGGAATCATCTCTCCCTTCATAGATATGTTAGCTTGGTGAGTATACGAACGGAGCGGGACGGGATCAATGCAGGAGGGCCGTAAATTTCACCTGGGTTGGGAATCCACGTACTGGTCATTTACAGCGCCCACGAAACGAGGTCGGAGTTGAAATTACCGGCAGGTTTCTTTGGATGTGCTCAATGGAGACAGTCACACCTATTTACGGGAATCGTACTAGTTGCCCTATTTCCACACAGAGTACTGATCCGAACTGGTCAGGACGCGACGAGTTTCGGTGAATTCTGCTGCACTTTCACAATCCCTGCCACCACGTCTTCGATATCCTCCCTGGTTCCCAGAAAGATATGCTGACCGAATGAGAGACCGGTTTCCCCGGCGAGCCGATCATTCGCGGGACAGTGGTTTTCATCCCAGAACTGCGAAATTCTCTCCTCGGAAAATACCCGCCGGAACGTGGGCAACTCAAGATATGTCTTTACGAACTCATCCCGATTCAGGGTATCACACCCTTCCCGGATCGGAATGCCCTCCGCATTCACCGCTTCCCGGAATTTGCGCCGCGGAAGATCATTGAAATGAGATTTGTCGTAATGGAGATAGTAGCCATAATATGCCCGGCGGGTCTGCCCATCGTATTTCTTTGCCGGACTGATACCCGGCACCTCCGCCAGTAATGTCTCCAGATAGGCTGCATTTTGCTCCCGGCGCCCGGTCTGTTCTTCCAGATGTCGCATTTGCCCCCTGACCACCGCAACCTGAAACGCCGTCATCCGGTAATTGGATCCGGAATACACGATTTGATGCCGGGGATCTCTCCCGTTATTCTTGATGGCAATGCATTTTCGCATCAGTGCTTCATCATCACCGATAATTGCTCCGCCCTCCCCGCTGGTTAAGCTTTTAAATTCCTGAAAGCTGAAACAGCCCAACGTTCCGACCGAACCCAGTTTCTCCCCACGCCATTCTCCCATATGGGCCTGACAGGCGTCCTCCAGGACAGGAATATCATACTTTTCGGAGAGCGCCATTATTTTATCCATATCGCAGGCGCCCCCGCCGATATGTACCGGAAGAATCGCTTTTGTGTTCGCATTAATCTGTTTTTCAATCAGATCGGCGTCAATCATAAAGGTATCCGGATCGGAATCAACATAGACCGCCAGCGCATAGTTGTTTAACACCGCCTGGGCCGTGGCAATGAATGTATTGGTCGGTACGATGACTTCATCACCGGGGCCAACATCTAACGCGTGCAGTGCGGCAGTTAAGGCGGTGGTCCCTGCGTTGGTTGACGCACAGTAATTCGTGCCCATCAGGTCGGCAAACTTCTGTTCAAACTGCACCATGGATTCCGATTCCACATGCCGGAATTGAGACCAATCTTGTTCCCGGAAGGCCTCGAGATACATCTCTACATCTCTTTGATCGGTCTCGGGCCACTCCGGAAAGGGTTTCGTCCGCACGGGAGCTCCACCCAGCATGGCCGGTGTATCGGCCTTTTTCACCAGACCGGCATACAATGCGTCAGTCGATCCTCCGGAGAGCGCCAGACCAGCTACTCCCAGTGACGAATATTTTAAAAACTTCCGTCGTGAGGTTCGGTGATCATTCATATGTAACTCTCCTCACCCTTATACTGTCAGGTATTGAACCAATTTGTTTATTGTAATGATATCAAGAACATTACTCACATGAGTGATCAGTTCAGCTGTATTGTATCGATAAACCCGGTAAATAGCAACTTCAAATTTTACCGGCTTCTGCACTGATCAATGCCTCATGTGCAAAGTAGAGTCATACTTGCAACACCATGTTTAAACTGTGTGCAATAGACTTTCGAGAACTACTCTAAGCCATCAGGCAGAGACGTGAGGGCATTGTCAGCCTCTTCGGACTCAATATGAGAGGGCGGGGTCTGCTCTTTCATGCTCCCGGTGTACTCCGGAGAGACCGGTCGCGAGCTTCCGGATCAGGACGCTCTTCCATTCGGGATTGACGACCGGAGAATATCGGGAGGAACCCGGATGCCCTCTCAGTGATCATTTTCTCTGAAGAGTCCGGGTATTTTCCGGGAAAACTCCTTCACCGAACAAGGGGCATGCCGATGGTTAGATCAGACAGGCAAGGACGGCCGGAACATCACTCACTGCTGCGCTGCACTTTTGCCAGGTGGTAACGGACCACTGGTAAGGGACAGCGGTCTAATCGCAGCCTGATCATTGCCAGGAAATGAGTGCATGCTGCAGATTTTTTAGGAACACACCAGCAGGATTCATTCCTGCACATCAAGAGACTTTAACGAGGCCAGTTAATTGGTGATAGTTTAATCGGTAATATGTATAACCGGACATGCGAACTCTGTGCAAAGCAGGGCCGTTAGCCCTTCTCCAATCACCCGTCCTATGGGTACATCCCGGGTGCTCCATCCTCTTGGCGAGCCATACCTCTGGTTTATTTGCGGCTCCTCAAAGCACTAACAGTGCCCTGCTCCCCACAGATTTGGAATCTCATCTACCTCCCTCAAGCGCGCCGTGCGGCTCTGTAACTCCTTTTCGCCCTGGCGGGTTTTCTTTTCGCCCGGTGAAGACTGTACCCTTCACCGTTGTCATCGCGGTTATCCCATGGCGGCGGTTCCGGATAGAAAATTGTGACGGATAGGATCCCTGTTCACCATTGAAATTGAATTAAGCAGTCTGTCCGCTGTCTGTTGCTTACCGTATTGCAGACACAGGTTTGCCGCTCTCAAGTGAAAATCGAGCAGTGTTTCAGGCCTGGATGAGAGCCGGGAGCGCACAATATCCAATAACAGAGTGAAATCGGTCTTCCGCATGGAATGTAATCCGTCCTCAATGGAAATTTCATCCCAATGTGAATTCAGATACCGTTCCTGTTGCAACTTAATTAAGATGAAGTGCTCCAGAATCTCCTCACCAACGTACTCTGCAATTAAATCTGCAATTTCGGCATAAAATAGAGAAGAAACAGTTCGATGCGGGATTGTCTGCATCTGAGATCGATTCATACTATCCTCGTAGAGTCTTTGTAACCATTTGTTGCGGCTTATTGGGTGAAACATTCATGGGTTTATCCTTGCTTGCATTCCCATGATTACGGCAGCCAGCACCAACCGTAACGACTGAAATGTGGCAATGCGGCCATGAACGTTGAGCCCGCGTGTTGGACTGCAAATTGTTCGCCGGTATCGATATTCACAGCCAGTTCCGGCACCCGGGCGAGCCATTCACCATTGACCACCAGGGTACTTACTTTCCCATCCTCGAAGTAAATATGTTCGCCACGTGGAACTCCACGGCCGGTGATTGAAAAAACCAGCGCACCCGCTCTGGTAATGTCGATGGACAGCGTAAGGAACATGTCTTTCTCAAGGGCACCCGGAGGAATCTGCACATAATTGTTGAAGGTGGCTGCCCCTCCCAGGGTTCCGCCTTCCTCACTGCTGATCCATTTTCCAACACGAACACCCTTCGCCAGTCCGAGCGCTTTCGCACTAGCCTGAATTAAATGAATGTTCTCTTCCTGCTGGGTTAACGGCTCCGTCGGAACATTCTGGCAACCGGGAACAACCAGCATTGCCGTGAGCAGAAGAGATACAGCCGGGTAGAGTAGAGATCTTCTCATGACAACTCTCCTTTATGTGTGGGGTTGGACTACTGGTTAGTACTATATCAAATACCATACCAGCACCTCACACCATAAACAAATACTCCCGTAAGTTCCTTAAATTCATATAAATAGCACACATTTACCAATCATGATAAATGACCGGCAGTTATGATCAATATCAGCCATTTTTTGCACGCCTCAGTCAATTACTCTAAAAATTTATTCATAAAGTATTATTTTTCTTTAACTTGATGCCATTTGATTGAACTGGCTAATTTCAGCCACCTTTTTTCATCTTTGGCGGATATCAGCCAATTCTCGCGAAAGACATCATATCTCCCGGCCAGATTTCTGACACCAACCAGAAGATTCCCGATAGCAGGCCAGTAATCGCTGGGAATACGTACACCTCCCATGCGATGTATTTCAATGCAATCCATACAATTCTCACACTTCACCTTTGGTTTGCATTCAATGAATCTGCTCCGCCAAATCAGCATCCACAGCGGGGATGTCTCCCCTGGAAGCCGGAATGCGCCTGTATATAGTAGCTTCGGATTCCGAACGCGAGCGAACGGTGTCATCCTGCGCAGTAATCGCCCGATAGATAGCGCTGGCTTTCACCTGTCCCCGAAAATTCGTAATGAGCCGGGTATTACGATTGTAAATATAAGTGACCGGAAACAACCCTGTTCCGAACAGCTCGGGAAACTTCCTCTGATCATCATGAAGGAGGAATATGAAAGGATACGCTCCCAGCTGATTCTTTTGTTCAAATACTCTGAGTGAATCCACCTGTTCAGAAGAAATCAGCACCCAGGAAGTACTGGCGATTAACTCCGGATGATTCAGGACGTCCTCAACCTGTACTTTGCAGAACGCACAGTCAGAATGAAAATGCATGATAACCACGGCTCTGTGCGGATCAAGCGCGCTCATATCAAATCGTTCACCATTCAGGTGGCTGAAAACTTCTAACCCCGGCAACGTGCGAATCCTCTGCTGTATTTCGGCATTCAGCACAATCCGATGTCCAATCTGGTACCCCAGTATGCCTAGTATCAGCACTGCCAGGATTACTATCAGCAGGGCAACTGTTCGTCTCATCATTCCCTTCACATTGTTTGTAATGTTAAAAACATCGCCACTGCAATGAGCAGCAGCAGGCCAAACCCATAAGAGATTGCGACGATTATGAAAATCTTCCGGAAATCCGTCCGTGTGTATACCTTCAGGATTTCCGAGACCACTACCACATATCCCAGTTCGAAGAGGTTCAACTTCTGCAGAGGCAGGTGGATCCACCCCGGCACTGATTCGCTGTTAAGCAGGCCCAGTAGCGATAAGGGATAAAATCCCTCAAGATCCTGGATGACTTCGGGACGAAGCACCGTAAGAATCCAGGCGAACTGGAAAAGTGTGGCAAACAGGAACACAAACTCTCCGAACAATCCGGCCTTAAAAATCCGTGTAAACCGCACATCATACCCGGCCAGTAAGGTGCCGGTGTTTATGCATATTGCGCTATAACTTACTTTTATCGGAATCATACTAAACATGATCACATAGCCAGCCCATTCAAAGCGTTCCCGGAAGTGTATAAAACCCGTCAGAGTATTCGCCGGTAGTAACTCTTCATACGACCTCACGATAAAGTCCTTCGTCAGCAGGGCATTATTCATTCCGAACTGATACAGAGCATACATAATGAGCAGAATGTAAAATAACACCCATCCATCAATCCTGGTGATTCTCGAGATGGCGGTTTGTCTCATTTACTCGTATTTGTTCATATTCACAAGAACTTCTCTCTTCGAACAGATGATCCAGAAATGATTGAGAGAATAAATTCTCCTCCTGCATAAGTTCTTCCGGGCTTCCCTGGCATGACAGCCGCCCGTTCTCGATCACGAGGATTCGATCTGCATATTTTGCGCAGGGTGCCTGATGCGTCACCATCAAAACTCCCATTCTGGCTTTTAGTTGTGTCACTAAATTCAAGATCCATTTTTCCGTATTTCGATCCATATCTGTTGTAGCCTCGTCCAGTAACAGCAGCTGCGGATTTTGCGATAACGCCCGTGCAAACGCGACCAACTGTCGTTGTCCGCCCGAGATGTTCGCCCCCTGTTCGCCGAGCAGGGTGGCATACCCCTGGGGAAACCGGGTGAAAAACCGGTCCAGGCCGTACTCCTCACACTTTCGAGTGATACCCTCGAAATCGTCCGAAGAGGCCCCGAGGGCGATATTTTCCAGAAGGGTTCCATTAAAAATATTGATGTGCTGGGGCACCACCCCTAAGAGCTGCCGCCAGCCGGCAGTAGAAACGATTTTCCATGGAAGAGATCCGTTAAGAATCAGGTCTCCGCTTTCGGGTTCGTAGAATCGTTGCAATATCTGGAGTAAGGTGGTTTTCCCACATCCGCTTTCGCCCAGCAGCGCAACAAACTCTCCGTGATCTATGTGGAAGGAGATGTCCTGCAGCAAGGCACGACGCCCCGGGAACCGAAAGGTCAATCCATTGACGCTGAGGGATCTGAATTGCCCCAGGTGATGGCGATTCACTGCTTCCCGTTCATACTCCGGATCTAACGAGGTGAATTCGTACATTCGGTCAAACGCGACCCGGGCTTCCTGCAGTCTGAGATTGGTTAAGGCCAGACTCATTGCGGAAGGAATCAGCAGGTGGACCATTTGCAGCATTGCTACCAGGACTCCCAGCCGGAGCGTTCCGCCGAGCACCATGAGGGCGCTCCACGTCAGGAAACCGATGAGCAGCGCAGTGCCTGCCATTTCCGCCCAGAAATTAAATCGCGCCCCGATATGCCCCAGGCGCTGAATCCGCTCCTGATAAACACTGTATACCCCGTGCGTATGCGCCGCCACCTGGGATTCCTTATTCTGCGTTTTAATGGCAGACATCCCCCGGATCGTATCCACATAGTTGCTCTCATTGGCG
Source organism: bacterium (assembly GCA_035267465.1). Lineage (GTDB taxonomy): Bacteria > Fidelibacterota > JAANXI01 > JAANXI01 > JAANXI01 > DATFLS01. The sequence continues at coordinate 1,833 of DATFLS010000340.1, read as the reverse complement.
GAATGAGCGGCCATCACCGCTCGCTGGTGCTGGAAAATGGGGGAATGGTAACGAACCGTCAGGAGGAAAAACAGCGGAAGGCTCCCGAGCGCCAGTAGCCCGAGAGGAACATTATAGGAAAAAATGAATGTTGTTGCCGTTATCACCAGTAACACGTCAATCATCATATCCCCAATAACAAAGGCTACAGCGCTCTGAAGCCGGTGAGTGTCGTTCATGCGTGCAATAAGGTCACCGATCTTCCTGGTAAAAAAGAACGGTTGTGGCAGGTAGACCAGGGAACCGAAGAAATGTCTGATGACCCGGGTATTGAACTCCTTTCGCTGATCGATGAGAAATCGCTGTCGGATATACGACAATCCGTTTTTCGAGAACAGAAGGAATGCCAGTAACACGACCCCAAGCACCAGCTTGATACGGTCGCGATTCGGCAGGATCTCATCGATCAATTTCTGAGAGAAAACAGCCGTGGATATGCTCAGGAGGGCAATGCCCGCGCCGATTGCCAGGGCTAATCCCAAAATGTTCAAATCCTCCCGGACCAGATGGAGTACCCACGTCCATTTATCTCGTCGCACCGCCCTGCGCTTCTGAAAGCGATCGGTGGGTTCGAGAACCAGGGCCGACCGGGTAGGCCAGACTGCTTCCAAATCTGCCACGGACCAGGACTTGATGCCGCTCCCGGGATCGCTGACGAGAAACCGTCCTTGTTCATATCCGTAACACACCACGTAATGTTGCAGCCGGCGATCTTTTAATGTATGGAGGATACAGGGAAACCGCAGATCCTGAAGGTTGTCCGGCTCAATGGTATAGGCGCGCGCTTCAAGTCCTACCTTGCCGGCCGCCTGATATAAACCCAATAAGGTAGTGCCTTTCTGGTTGGTTCCGCTCCATTCCCTGAGCCGCTCTAATCGCTCTTCCCCGTCAAAATAGCGGATAACCATTCCAAGGCAGACCACCCCGCAGTCGGTTTGATCTTTCTGTCGGATGAAGGTTTTCCGAACCCGTTTGGGAACGCGCAACGATTTCTTCATATCTCTGATATTCAGATCATTTGGTTGATTCCGCGACAAAGCCAGTTGCCTATATATAATTTCAAATTCCATGCCGATGCTACAAAGCTGGGATCATTTTTCCACCCAAGTCCTTGTTAATGTGTAATATAAAAATATTTCTCCAGAGAGAATTCCCGGGGAATTCGTCACCGATCTACTGTCGAAATCGAGCCATGGTTCGGGTCGGGAGTGAGCTATCACTCGACTCGGCTTATCGATAACTCATGAAGGAGGGGAGAAATTCCTGGTCGTACTCAAGTCGTTTCGATACCAAGGCTTTGAGATAACCCAGTCAATCAGAGACTCCTGCAAGTCCCGCAGTTCGATGCAGCAGAACGAACCGAAAATAAGGATTTCGAGTTGACTCATGTACTCCCATTCCCATGAAAACCTTGGTTTCCAGTGATCTGATGGCACTCGAGCTATAGCTCCAATCAACACGGTTGAGGTTGGCGTGTGCCCGATTCCTTCCCCATCTGTTTGCAGCCTGATGGTCATCAGCGATCCGGAATAATTTCTTTCAGTTGATACCGGGTTTCTCTAATTTCTTACGGGTGGCCAGCACTATGACGGGTAACAAAACACGAAATTCCTATGGATATTGTCTTATTATACTTCACATAAGGAGACAGGCATATGCAAATCTCTGGAGTATTTTGTTTACGTATTGTCATCGTTTTTTCTCTGGTGTTCGGAGCCGGCACCATGATAACTCGCGGGCAAGACGTCATCTATAACGAAGCGGAGGTGCCCGACTATACTCTCCCGGACCCTC
>DATFLS010000339.1:0-2494 GCA_035267465.1 bacterium | reverse complement strand
ACCCTTTCGGTCCTGGAATCCTATTTCGCGGCTTAAGAGAGAAGAATGGAAAAGAGTCGGAAATATCAGCTTTGAGATCACTATAGAAACCACGAATGAACACGAATTATCACGAATGAAATAAAAACAATAAATAAACATCTTTCTAATATGTAACATGTTCAAATTAAAGAAACGAATTCTTAATAATATAAATTTAAAATGTCCTCCAAGTACTTTTTAGAGCGGACTCAGCATTGATATATAAAACGCTGTAGCCGCAGAAATGGAACGACCACGGAACAAGTATTAGATTCTTGATTTTTCTTTTCCGGGGATTTTCCGTTTCCGTGGTCAAGTATCTACACAAAGGAACATGTGAATGGATGCTGTAAGAATTCAGGATGTCACGAAAACTTTCGGAAAAGTCACTGCAGTGGATTCGCTCTCTTTGAAAGTTCCGGAGGGCGCAATCTATGGACTGATCGGACCCAATGGTTCGGGAAAAACCACCACTATGCGTATGGTTATGAACATTTTCTACCCGGACAAGGGCAGAATTTGGGTGTTCGACCGGGAGGTCTCTGGGTCAGTGTTCGATAATGTCGGGTATCTGCCCGAAGAACGGGGGTTGTACAAGAAGATGAAGGTCCGGGAACTGCTGCAGTTCTATGGGCGACTGAAAAGCGGGAGACAAGTCAATACAGAGGTGGATGACTGGCTGGAGCGGCTTGATTTGACTGACTGGGCGGACAAGAAAGTTGAGACATTAAGTAAGGGGATGAGCCAGAAAGTGCAGTTTATTGCCACCATCGTATCCCACCCGGAAGTGGCCATCATGGATGAACCATTCGCCGGCCTGGATCCGGTGAACACTGATGTGCTCAGGGAAGCCTTGTTGGAATTACGAAGCCAGGGTATGACTGTGGTTCTCAGTACTCATGATATGGCCCTGGCGGAGTCTATGTGCGATCGTATCTGTATGATATTCAAGGGCCGCAAGGTGCTGGATGGGACCCTCTCTTCTATCCAGGAACGATACGGGCAGGATACAATCCGGCTTCGAACCACCGACGGACTGAATGATTTCAATGATATTATAGGGGTGGATGGTGTTCGAAACTTCGGGCGGATCCAGGAACTGCGTATGGCAGAAGGTGGCGATCCCCAGGAGATTCTCACAGAGATAATGGCCCGGACCCGGATCGAGAGCTTTGAAATTGTCAGTCCGTCCTTGCACGATATCTTCGTTCGGATTGTCGGGGCCGGGGGAAAGGAGGCCATGAATGAGTAGAATATTGTTACTTGCGCTGCGGGAATATAAGGCCCAGGTGAAAACCAAGGGATTCATCATCGGGATAATTATCGCCCCGTTCCTCATGGGAGGCGGAATGCTGGCCTGGCTTCTGTTAGCAGGGCATGTCGATACCAGTGATAAGCGGATCGCCGTAGTGGATCGGACCGGATTGGTGGAAGAGGTCCTAGTTCGGGCGGCGGAGGAACGAAATGAACAGGTCGTTTTTGACGAGGAGACCGGAAAAAAGGTCAGACCCGCATTTCTCATAGAAGTTATAGAACCTGACGATGTGGGCCCCACTGGACAACGGCTCAGTTTATCTAACCGAGTACGTGAAAAACAGTTATATGCGTTCCTGGAAATCGGCTCTGGAGCGTTACATCCGAGGCAAAACCCGGAATCCGGATACATCAGGTACTACTCCGAAAATCCGGCCATGGATGAAGATCGGTACTGGTTCTCTAATCCGGTAAATGGAACACTGCGTCAGCACAGGATGATTGAAGCGGGCATTGAGGAATCCCAGGTGCCGGATCTGTTTATCTGGATGGATGTGGAGGGAATGGAACTGGTAACTGTGGATGAAAAAACCGGGGAAATTTCCGATGCCAGGCGGGGGAGCGAACTGGCAACTTTCCTTGTCCCGTTTGGGATGATTATGCTGATGTTTCTTATGATAATGATGGGGGCGTCCCCCCAGTTGTTTGCGGTCATGGAGGAGAAATCACAGCGGATTGCCGAGGTGATTCTCGGTTCGGTGAAGCCGTTTCAATTCATGTTTGGTAAATTACTTGGCGGCGTGGCCGTATCGCTTACAGTCGCCGCTGTGTATGTGATCGGCGGAGTCCTCACCGTGCAGAACATGGGATTTACGGATCGCATCCCGTATCATGTACTTCCGTGGTTATTCGCGTATATCATTCTCGCTGTGTTGATGTTCGGTTCCGGTGCGGCGGCGTTGGGATCGGCCTGTAATGACGCGTCGGATGCACAGAATCTGAATTTGCCGGCGATTCTTCCGGCACTCATCCCCCTGTTTTTAATTGGTCCCGTGCTCCAGCAGCCCAATTCCGCTATCGCAACCTGGCTCTCCCTGGTGCCCCCGTTTACACCAATCCTCATGTTCATGCGGCAGAGCATGCCCGGTGGTGTTCCCGAGTGGCAGCCGATAGTGGGATTGGCAGGTGTGATTCTTTTCACTGTGTTCAGTATATGGAT
>DATFLS010000338.1:0-9948 GCA_035267465.1 bacterium | reverse complement strand
TTGCAAGCCCCGATTCGCAGAAGTGCGCATTTTAGGATGACGGCGGCACGGGTTTGACTCGGTTGACCAAGCCTTCGGTATACGCGATCGTCCGGGCTCCAACCGAATCGCCCCAAACATTCACAGTGGTTCTGACCATATCCAGGATACGATCCACTGCAGTAATCAGGCCGATCCCTTCCAGGGGAAGATTCACCTGATTCAGGACAATGATCATGGTCACCAGCCCGGCAGAGGGTATTCCGGCGGCGCCGACGGCAGCCAGTGTGGCGGTTATAATCACCAGCAGCTGCTGCCCGAAGGTGAGATCAATCCCGTAGGCCTGGGCAATAAAGATGGCAGCCACCGCTTCGTAGAGCGCCGTCCCATCCATATTGATGGTCGCTCCCAGCGGTAATACAAAACTGGAGACGGAATTATCAACTCCGGCGTTCTCCTCGATCGATTCCATGGTAATAGGCAGCGTGGCTGAGCTGCTGGACGTGCTGAACGCAGTCGCCAGGGCCGAGGACATATCTCTGGCAAATTCTACCGGATTCCCCTTGCCGATTACGCGCAACAGGAGCGGCAGAAAAATGAAACCATGTATGAGCAACCCAAGAAGGACCGTCGCCATGTATTTGGTTAGATCAAAAATGACCTCCCATCCCGTCTCCGCCACGATCACCGCCATCAGTGCAAACACACCATAGGGCGCCAGTTCCATAATCCAGTGGGTCATCTTCATCATCACCGCGTTGAGCGAATCGAAAAACCGGATCATCGGCTGGGCCTTGTCCTTCAACGTCGTGAGCACAATCCCGAACAGGATAGAGAAGAAGATAATGGGCAGCATATCCATCTCGACAATCGCCTGAAAGGGATTGGCCGGGACAATGCCCATGAGCGTATCGATCAGGGAAGGCGGTGCCTGCTCCGGCGATCTCTGCAGGGCGAGGTCGACACCCACACCCGGATTGATAATGTTGACCAGCACGATCCCGATGATGACGGCTGCCGCAGTGGTGCTGAGATAATAGAGGACGGTCTTGCCGCCCAACCGGCCAAGCCGCTTCGGATCTCCGATATCTGCCACCCCCATAATGACGGAGGCAACAATCAAGGGGACGATAATCATTTTCAACAACTTAATGAAGAGTTGTCCCAGCGGATCAATGAACGTCAGCGCGTCTCCGAATATCCATCCGGCGAAAAATCCCAGTACAATTCCAAGGATTATTTTAGTCGACAGCGACAGTTTTGGCATGGTTGATTTTCCTGACCTGTTCGGTTGAGTTTCCCACTATCCGGCTTGCCACCTCTCTGGAAGATGGAGTAGTATATCGGGACTCCGGTATAATTGCAAGCAGAAAGGCCCCGGGTACTCAGAAAATCGACCACTTCCCATCCGCCGACTGCCGGTCCGCACATCTATCACTGGGGAGGGAGAAAAGCACCGATCCCGCCCGGGTGAACCCGGTCGTACAGATTTTCCGGTAAGGCTGCCCATGTCTTTCGCTTGCGTTTTACCGAGGGTGCGTCTAATTTCCAACATGTCATCAAAAAAAATCAAATTATCCTTTCCCGTCCAGCTGGCCCTGTTCGGCATTTTCATCCTGAACCTGGCTATCGGCATTCTCCATCTGCTTGCAAGGTTAGTGTCGCCCCGGTTTCCGTTATGGATCGTCATCCCCTGTGTCACAGCCGGACTGTCGATCTTCATGAGCTGGCAGATACTCCAATTAGTCGAGTCGAACCAGATGAATTACGGTTTCCAGCTGGGAGGACTCTGGCTGGTGTCGACCTTTATCGTTGACTTCTTTTTGTACATACTTCCGAGCCGGGAAACGGTGACAGATATCTATGAAAAATTAGGCGATCAGTTGCTCATCCATTATTCGGTCATCCTGGCAGCTCCGACGGTAGTAGGATTTATTCATTTCCTGCGATCGAAACAACAGGAGTAACCTTATGACGGCAAAACAATCATCTCCCGAAGTCGAGGGACGAGGGCACCCGGCGAAGGAATCGGCCGGGGTTGTGATTATCACCCGAATCTTCGGATTACTGGTGATGCTGGCAGGTGTGGCAATGATTATCGTCCCGTTAATTAGTGGCGCCGGAACCACACTCACCTTGTTTGCTTTTCTCTTCTCCGGCGTCGGATGTATCACCATCGGATATGGCCTGCTGCAGGTGTATCTCTGGGGGCTTTACCTGTTAATTGTTGCAGATTTCTGTGCCATCGTCTCCTTAATTTTCACATATAAGACCCTCCCTTTTTTTAAGAGCTTCTTTATTATCCTGTGCCTGATCATCGCCGGATATTTCATTGTGAATCGGGAGATCTTCAAGCAGAGCAAAATCATCTGATTCCTGAACCAGGGTGGGAACAGAATTCTCGTTGCGGCAGAGTTGGTATTTACTTATACTCCACCATATTTTGCGGATGAATGACGACTGAACAGTAGTATTCGAGGTGAGCATGGACATTTTCGAAAAATGCATAAATTACACTGATGCCCGGCAGGCACGGGAGGAAGGCTGGTATCCGTATTTCATTCCTATTACCGAAAACAAGGCGGGGCGCGCCTTTGTCGACGGAGTGGAACGCATCATGATCGGTTCGAATAATTACCTCGGACTCACTTACCATCCGGACGTGCTGCAGGCCGCAAAAGAGGCGATTGATAAGTATGGCAGCGGCTGTACCGGCAGTCGATTTCTCAATGGCACGCTCGATTCGCACATCGAACTGGAAGAGGTGCTGGCTGATTTCATGCACCAGGAAGCGGCCCTGGTCTACAGTACCGGATATCAGACCAATCTTGGCGTTATCAGTACCCTGGTGGGCAAGAACGACTACGCCATCATGGATAAATTAAACCATGCCAGTATCGTGGATGGCGGGTTGCTTTCCTTCGGTGAAATCACCCGGTATCGCCATAATGACATGGAAGATCTCGAACGCGTGCTGGCGAAATTAAACGAGGACTCCGGGAAATTAATTGTCGTCGACGGGGTCTTTTCCATGGAAGGAGACATTGCGCCTCTCCCGGAGATCCTGGAGATCGCCAGAAAATACGATGCGCGGCTCATGGTGGATGACGCTCACTCGATCGGCGTCCTCGGTGAACACGGCCGGGGTACCGCCGAGTACTTCGGCGTGGAAGATGAAGTGGATCTCATCATGGGCACCTTCAGTAAGTCCTTCGCATGCGTCGGCGGGTTTGTCGCCGGAAAATTCGAGGTGATCGATTATCTCAAACACATTTCCCGGAGTATGATATTCAGCGCCGGCCTGCCGCCCAGTGCCGTCGCGACCGTGTTGGCCGCGGTCAAGATCATCCGTGAGGAACCCGAACGACGCCAGCATCTCTGGGATATTACACATTACGTTATGAACGGACTCCGGGATCTGGGTTTTAATATCGGGGAAACTGAGACCCCGATTATCCCGGTCATAATCGGTGACAACATGAAAACTTTCTCCTTCTGGCGATCTTTGTATCAGGACTACGTGTATTCAAATCCGGTGGTCTCTCCGGCGGTGCCGGAAAAATCATCCCGGTTGCGGACCAGCTATATGGCCAGCCATACTTTCGAACAAATGGATATCGTTCTGGAAAAATTCGAACATCATGGCAAGAAATTCGGACTCATTTCATAGTCCCCGGAGGACATTCCCTGGCAAGGGGCTGATTCTGCTCCTGGTCCCCGTGCTGCTCCTCGGTGCCCTTGGTTGCGAGGAAACTACCGATCAACAGTTCACTTCGATCACGGAACGCTTCTTCGATACATATTTCCAGCTTCATCCCATTGCAGCCACCTGGGTTGGGATCCACGAGTACGACCATCTGCTGGATGATCTTTCCCCGCAATCCAGGCGAACCGAACGAACGCTGGACCGGTCCACTCTCTCACGATTAGACGATATCAATCAGGAGAATCTCACCGAACAGAATCAGGTTGATTATCAAGTCCTCCGGAACGCTCTCCGGTATGCCTTGTTCCGGCTGGATACACTGCGTGAATACACCTGGAATCCCACAGTATATATCCATGACGCCGGACAGGCGGTGATCACGCTGGCGATGCAGTCACATGCGGCACCTGAGCGCCGCCTCCCGCAACTGACGGCACGGCTGCGCGGAATTGGTTCCTGGTTGAATCAGGCCTACCAGTCGCTCCGGACCACCACGGTGGTGCACGGTGAACACGCCGTACGGCAGGCCAGAGATCTGGCGGAGTTTTTTCGTCAGGATCGCATATTCGCTTACTTTGACACCCTCTCTGCAGAATCCGCCGATCAACTCCACCAGGCGGCGGCATCCGCTGCAGAGGGATTGGAGAATTTTGCCACCCGAATAGAAAATAATCTGCTGCCGGGCTCGGAACGGACCTTTCGACTGGGACCGGATCTGTACTGGAAAAAACTGGAATACACCATTAGTCCCGAATGGTCAGCAGAAGCCATTGATTCGCGGGCAGAATCCTCGGTCCTCCAGCTGCAGAATCAGATGTATGAAATTGCCGACACTCTGGCCTACAACTGGTGGAATATCAGATACGCCAATCCGTCCCGGCAAAACAAGCGCCGCGTTATCCGTATGGTCCTGGATCGTATTGCCGATGATTACCCTCCGGCGACTGAAACGCAGGCGTATCTCTCCTCTCAAGTCAGCCAGCTCCGGGACTTCGTGGGTCAACATAAAATTATCAATCCGCTTCCGACCTGGACGCTCCGTGTACTCCCAACTTCACCGCATCACCTGCAAACATCGTTCACCTCCGTGCAGCAACTGGGGCCATTGAATACTGAAGATGTCGCCATACTGTACGTCAACCCTATCCCGGCCGTCTGGTCATCCCAGCAGACGGAAAACTATTTGCGAGAATTTAATCGAGTCACCCAGCAACTGTTGCTGATTTACGAGGTCCTGCCGGGGATCGCCACCTTTCGGTACTATTCCAATAGATATCCGTCACTGATCCGCAATGTGTTCTCGAGTGCGCCCGTTCTGCAGGGATGGGGGGCGTATTGTGAACGGATGATGGTTGGTCACGGCTGGGGGCACACCAATCCGCGCGTCCGGCTTTTACAGCGCAAACGCGAACTCCAGCTGGCTATTGACGCCCTGATCGACCAGCGGGTGCATACACAAAATTATTCGCGATCAGAGGCGATTACCCTGATGACAGAGCAGGGCTTTCGCACCATGATGGCTGCCGCTGAACAGTGGCGATCCTTTCAATTGACCTCCTGCGAATCAGTTGCCGCCTTCGTCGGCAAAGAAAACCTCTGGGATCTGCGCAGGAAATTCGCCCGGAGAGCCGGGAGCGATTTTTCGTTACTGGATTTTCACAAACGAGTGCTGGAATACGGCGCAATTCCGGTGACCGCGCTCCGGCGGTTGTTACTGGAGAGTCCGCCCTGATGCCGAAGTGGGGCATCGGATTTATCAGCAGCGCCGTCATCATCGGACTGCTTCTGATTTTTTTCGGGCGAGATTTCTATCCGGAATTATCCACTTCCTATGACGTTGGCTGGGTCATTTTCGCCGGCATCCTCACCGGGGGATGCGCGGGATTCCTTCTTCAACGTATTGTGCTCTCAATACTCATCGGCGTCTGCCTGGCGGGGCTCACTGGCGGAGTACTGTTTCTCCTCCTGGCACTGCACCCGGCTGTCCCATCGTTCAGCTCCCTTCTAACGGGCATCCTGACCGGGGGAATCTCCGGGGCGATCATACAGATCTGGCCGCGCATCGACCATCCCAGAGATCGTTGAAATCCTCCGGGTTGAGATGCGCTCTGATGGATGTTTATCCCGGTCTCGCTCTGCGATAAATATCCTCTCTGCTTTTCCAGGCACCCGGGTCTTTCCTGCAAATGTGCATGCCGCCAGGCGCAGGCAGTTGATCTCCCGAGACTCTGGGAACGAGTCGATGCAAGCGGTTATCCATATCCCCGGCGGACAGGCAAAGCCATTCCAAAATAAAGAAATTCCCCTGGATCAGTCTGCAGATGCAGATAGTTTCGCCAGGTTAGCAGATAGACCAACTCATTCCTAATCTCCCACAATCTCGCGAATCCCCAGCAGTTTTCTGGCAAATTCCTCCAATGATGCCATAAGTTGTTTCCGACTCTCCTCTGTGGGATCTTCAAAATAGCCTGTCATGAGCTTCTCGAGCATCCGGCTAAAACTTTGAAATTCCCTCAAAAGCCGGTCCGCTCCCTCCGCTACCCCCGCCTCTGGAGGCACTTCGACGATCATTTTATTCCGTCGGATAGCCAGATAATGCAATGGCGTATCATCGTCCAGGAAAGTCATATACGGGAGCAAGTGCTTGGCAGCCAATGCATGGTCGTGGTCGGCTTCATCCACCATGCGGTAGAATTGATTGGCTGTGACACAGAGCGCCTCCGCAATTTCGGTCGCGGATTTGCCTGAACGGCGAAACATTAAATGGACCACTTCATCCATGGTATACTTATCTAACTTCATAGTCGTACTCCGGTGACCTTCAATGGTGTACTGTATGTAGGGAACAGGTCAGGCTGTATTTCCGATTGCTCTCTCCCTGCCAGAAGTGTATCTTTCAGAGTACGAACGCACGGAACGCAGCCTTCGGAGGCCTCGAACCGGGGCATCCGCCGGACCGGATGCAACCCATTCCATGGGATTATCATGAATGTGGCGCTGTCACCATGCCGGTCTGTAATACAGGCCAGGTGTGACCGGCAACATGTCTCCGAAATGGATATGTGTCCGGTATTAAGTTCCATCCCCAATCTTTGGGTGCTCCTCGCTGCTTGTGTGTAAAATCTTATCTTGTTCCCGTGGAAAGGTAGGACAAATCTGACTGATAATCAAGCGCAAAGTCCAAATATGTCTGGTTTAGCTTCGCGGCTCAAGTCATTTCGGCTGTACCTGAACCTCACCCAGTCAGAACTGGCCGGAATTATCAAGACATCCTCGCGACAATACCGGCGATACGAATCCGGTGAAATACCCATCCCAACTGACAAGCTGCTGCCCCTGGTGAAACAGCACCATTTGAATGTGAACTGGTTGTTCACCGGAGAAGGACGGAAACAACACACGATTCAAACCGGACCAGCGGAACGGCGGGATCGCCGGGATCAATACCTCCTGTTACATCAACTGCTTCAGGAATATCAGGCGAGAGCTTCCGGCCGGGAGGCATTCGACAGGGTGCGGGAACCTGCAGAAGCGTATTCACCGGATGCACAGGAAGTTCTCCAGGCTCTTTTAACCCTAATTCGAGCCATGAAATAACCACCAAATATACTCATAATTCTCGGATAAACAGTGCATTCAAATTATTCCAATGATCTCTATCGACTCCGGCTATCACCATTCCATTTTTCCCACGTGGGATCGGAGCATGCCTGCATACTTTAGTCTTCCCACAGATTACCGGAACGAGTTGAATGCGACCATTACCCCAGGGAGGTCGCGCTCAGGATGATCTATCTCATCGCTATTCTGGTCTATCTCATGATATTGATCGGAGTGGGAGCCATCCGGTCCGGCGGTGTCCGGACGCAGGACGATTTCATGGTCGCCGGACGCTCGTTAACCACGCCGATATTGGTGGGAACCCTGATTGCCACCTGGATTGGCACAGGGAGTATCTTCGGCTCCGCAGGTCTCGGATACGAATATGGTATTCCGGGCGTCTGGTTTTCGGTCGGCGCCTGGCTGGGGATGATCCTCCTGCTCTTCATCGCAGGCCGCGCCCGGGCCCTGGATCAGTATACCGTTCCGGATATCTTCGAACTCCGGTATAATAACCTGGCCCGCCTGCTCGGATCCATCGTGATCATGGTGGCTTATACCGGAATCGTCAGTTATCAACTGGTGGCCGGAGGCGAGGTGCTGCATATCATCACCGGCATCGAACCCGGCGTGGGAGTGATCATTACCGGACTGTTCGTCATCACCTATACGGCGCTGGCCGGGATGTTCTCCGTGGCCTATACGGACGTCGCCAACGGCCTAATGATTCTCGTGGGCCTGGCCGTTGCCTTTCCGTTCATCTGGAATCATGCCGGCGGAACCGACGGCATCTCGATGGCGCTGGATCCCGCTCATTTCAGCGTGTTTGGCGAGCTCAATGTAATCGAAGCGCTCGGCCTGAGCCTGCCGACATTATTCCTGCTGCTGGGTGAATCAAATATGTACCAGCGGTTTTTCTCCGCCAAAGACAGTAAAACTGCGCAGAATGCCACGTTATGGTGGATTATCGGGGTGGTGCTGGTCGAATCGCTGATCCTGGGATTCGCTATCGTCGCCTCTGCGGCGTTTCCGGATCTGGCCCAGCCGGATCACATCATTATTATCGCTGCCAGGGAAGGGGTGCCGATTCTCGTCGGCTGTGTGATGCTGGCTGTGATCGTGGCCGTGATCGTGTCCACCGCTGACAGTTTCCTGCTGGTCCCGTCCACCAACATGATGCGCGATATCTATCAAACGTTCATCAACCGGGACGCCACCCAGCGACAGATGGTGCGTTATTCCCGGTACGTGGTGATCGGTCTGGGAGTGATCGCCTACCTGCAAACCCTCCCGGGAGAGAGCATCATTGATATGATTCTACGCGCGTATACCATGTATGGAGCAGCAATCACCCCGGCCCTCATGGGGGCGTTCTTCTTCCGGGCGGGGACGACAGCCGGCGGAGTGGCCTCGATAGCCGGGGGCATGGGTATGACCCTGATCTGGGAAATATGGAACCTGAAGGAAGTCGAGTTCGCTCTGCCGCTGGTAGGAGCCACCAATATCGCCACCATTTACCCCTCGTTGATTATTTCCATTCTCGCACTCATACTTTTCAGTTATTTCACCGGTCCTCCCGCCGAGGAGAAGGTGGCCCGATTCCGCAAACATAAACCGGTCTCCGGAGCGTAAATTCATACAAACCTTGCACGAGCAGATTCACCCTCAAAGGATGCTCTGTCTCCCATGGAACGAGCACCCGTTCTCTGCGTATGTAATTTACGAAATAGCGCAACTGAATTGCGGGCAGAGCAACTCTCCCCCAGGGGGACAGCAGTAACCGGTGATAATTGACTTTATCGGGCGGGAAGGTTAGCTTCACCGTAAATTGTACAAAATAGCAGACTTTGAATGCGATGCGGCATCGGAGTAGTCGATTTTTGATTTCGGAGGTTTGCCCGGCAGGCAAATAGCATTTGATAGCAAATTAGAAGTAAGTGGAATACCATAAGGTACTGAAACCATGGATGATTTTTCCTTTCTTCATCATGCCGATCTCTCCTATATAGAGGGCCTGTATCAGGATTACCGGCAGGATCCCGATTCTGTGAACAGGGAGTGGCGGCAATTTTTCGAAGGGTATGATTTCTCACAACGCTCCGGCGCCGTCACCGAGACGCTCCCCGACCAGGCAGGCAAAGAACGCCAAGTACTGAACCTCATTTCCGCTTACCGCCGCAGAGGCCATCTCTTCACCAAAACCAATCCGGTTCGGGAGCGCCGGAAGTATAGTCCGACCCTTGATCTGGTAAATTTCGGGCTCTCGGAGGCAGATCTCGGCACCACCTTCCAGGCGGGGCATGAAATCGGTATCGGGCCGACCACTCTCACTGAAATCGTTGACCATCTCCAAACCACTTACTGCCGGTCCATCGGTGCCGAATTCCGCTTCATTCGGCATCCGGAGCGTGTGCAGTGGCTGCAGGATAAGATGGAGTCGACAAAAAACCTGCCCGATTTTACACCGGAGGAAAAACGGCATATTCTGCACAACCTGAATAAGGCGGTGGTGTTCGAAAACTTTCTGCACACCAAATATGTCGGACAAAAGCGCTTCGCGCTCTCCGGAGGCGAAACGCTTATTCCCGGACTGGACGCGATCATCCGGCGGGGAGCCGAACTGGGTGCGGAAGAGATGGTGCTCGGAATGTCGCACCGGGGCC
>DATFLS010000337.1:0-4844 GCA_035267465.1 bacterium | reverse complement strand
TGTCCGAGTATCTCGGGAAATTCGGGGAGAAACTGTTTGGAAAACTGCGGCTGCCGAAATTGATCGATTACCCCCTCCGAAGTTTGAAATATCTGCTGTTGGGTTTCTTTGTCTATTCCATCTTTTTTCTGATGAGTGAAGCAGCACTCGCAGCGTTTCTGGATAGTCCGTATAATATTGTGGCGGATATCAAGATGTATTATTTTTTCGCGGATATCTCCCGGACCGCGATGGTTGTGATTAGTATATTCTTCTTCGCATCAATTTTTATTCGAAATTTTTGGTGCCGGTATTTGTGTCCCTACGGTGCGCTCCTGGGAATTGTGGGAATTTTGAGCCCGAATAAAATTACCCGGAATGCCGGATCCTGTATTGATTGTGCCAAGTGTTTCAAGGCGTGTCCGTCGTTTATACAGGTGGACAAGGTCAAAAAGGTGTGGTCCGATGAGTGTTCCAGCTGTCTGCAATGCGTGGACGCCTGTCCGGTTGCCGATACTCTGGAGATGAAATCGTTGTTGAACAAAAAACCCATTCCAAAGAAGAAAATCGCCGTCGCCATCGTAGGACTATTTATGCTAATTACGGGGCTGGGTATGGTCACCGGCCACTGGCAGAATGATGTGCCGAAGCAGGAGTATCTGTATCATATTCAGCATCTCGAGAGCTACGGGCACCCCACCAGCACAGACGACGTCCGTCAATTCAATGCCGAATCCCAGCGATGAAGAGCCGGCAATTTTCTGTGAGTATGATGCCGCGCCTCCGTTTGAGTAAACACCACTGGGCCGTACGGCAGTAAATCTACTCAGTAATCAGTGTCTACTCTATAGGACTGGTTATTTTCGTTCAGAGGTTCCCAAAATCGTAAACTCTGTTTCCTCATTGAATTTCTCCGGAGCCTTTTAAAAGTCTGTGTATTCTGTTAAAATAGCATAGAAGAGGGTGTTCGGTCTTGAATATTGCTGAAGCAGGTAAAAGTTATATCGGCGCGGAAGCCTGGATGAGGTGGAGGTGTTTCAGCACACACTTAGACGGAATCAACTTATTTGAAAATAATAGAATGAGTAAATAGATACTGAGAGCCGAACATAACTTAGGAAAGGTTGTTATGCAATCCATTACAATTTCCGGATGCACTATTGAACTGGCCAGGGGCGATATCGCCAATCAACCGGATTGCGATGCGGTGGTGAACGCGGCCAATGCGCAGCTGAGGATTGGCGGAGGCGTCGCCGGCGCCATCCATCGGGCAGCCGGCCCGGGATTGGAGGAGGAAACCCGGCCACTGGCGCCTATCAAGCCGGGTGAAGCCGTCATCACCGGGGGCCACAATTTACCGAATCAGTTCGTGATTCACTGTTTGGGTCCGGTCTACGGAAAACATAAGCCTGAGGACAAATTGCTGGCCGATTGCTATTCTAACGCACTCCGGCTGGCGGAAGAGAATAGGGTCCGGACCATCGGGTTTCCCTCTATCTCCACCGGCGCCTTCGGTTATCCGATGGAAGAGGCAGCGCGTGTGGCTCTGCAAACCGTGAAGAATAAATTGCCGGAACTGTCCAACGTGAAGACTATCCGGTTCGTCCTGTGGGGCGAGCGCGCCATGCGTGTACATGAGGAAGTGCTTGATAAGGTTTTTCAACAGGAAGGTTAGCCGGATGATAAAAGCCGGTGTAAGGTATCTCCTGGGACAACATGCCCGAACCGATCAGCCGAATATGTTGCCATCTTATGGTCGGCCAGATATCAGAATTTCCTGACTGAACTCTGAATGTATCCATTTCTCAACATTTTTTTCTTCGTATTTCACACATCGTTCACAGTGTTCAATCTGATCGGATGGATCTGGACGAGGACCAGAAAGATTCATTTTCTTACCATGTTTGGCACCGGATTTTCCTGGTTCATCCTGGGTATCTGGTATGGGTTCGGCTATTGTCCTTCTACCGACTGGCACTGGCAGGTAAGATATCATCTGGGATATCGCGACATGCCGGGCTCGTATATTAAATTTCTTCTCGATTCACTCACCGGACTGAATCTTCCGGCTGATCTGGTGAATTTGGCTGCGGTGGGAATATTCATCGGGGTATTCATTCTTACGACCATCCTGAATACCAGAGACCTGCTCGCCCGATGAACCTTCTCCGCCTGAGTTTATCACAGGGACTGCATTATTTGCCGGGCTTTACACAATAAGCGCAAGTATGGCAAAGATGTCAATGACCCACAGCATAATCGGGATTTGGTCATATTTACCCAGGACCGCCTTGATGATGGTCCAGCTCAAAAATCCCCAGATAATCCCCTGGGTGATGGAGTAGGTGAGGGGGATCAGCACGAGCGACAGAAACGCCGGTATCGCGTCATCGAACCGGCTCCAGTGAATCTGCTGCACCGGACGGATCATGAAGATCCCCACCAGGACCAGCGCCGGGGCAGTCGCTGCCTCTGGCACAAGGGAAAGCAAGGGAGAGAAGAACATGAACGGGAGAAACAGCGCCCCGGCGACGGCAGCCGTTAACCCGGAACGGCCGCCCTCCTCGATTCCGGTGGCAGATTCGATATAGGCAGTTCCGGAGCTGGTGCCGGATAGCCCTGAGATTGTGGTGGCGAAGCCATCGGTGATGAGTGATTCTTTGATATGTCTCGGTTCGCCGTCCTCATCAAGTAAATCGGCCGCTTCGGACACCCCGATGAACGTGGAGAGACTGTCAAACATATCAGTGAACAGGAAGGCAAACACCACCGGCCAGAGCGCGAACCGCAGAGCCTCGATCAGGTTCAGGGAAAACACGAGGCTGAAATCGGGAAGTGCCAGAATTCCCTGATAACTCACCAGTACGGTGGCAGTCAGGACCCCGTTAAACGGCATGCCGGTTTCGCTGATAATCCCCGGATTGACCACAATGATATACATTGTCGCAAGGAACGTGGTGATCCCGGCGATCATTTCCGTTTTGATATTGGTCTGATTTGCGTTCAGTGCAAACAGCTTATCCATCAGAGCTATCTCCCCGCTGGAACTTAGAATTGCCATTTGATCGCCAGGGTCGGCAGGAATTTGAATGAGTCAGACGGGAGAAAATTTTTGCTTATTTCCACTTCGCCACCCACCTGCAGATGCGAAGTGAGGTGGTACCATAACTGCGGTTCACTGAGTAGAACGAGTGCTTTACCAGTGCCGTTAGTATCTGCTGTCCAGAGATCGAAAAATCCTATCAGGGTCAGTTTATTCCGGAGAATATCCTCCATCCAGGCAATGGTGAGCTGCGCATCCGGTGCGCTGGAATTAAACGCATATCTGTAGAGCAGGTCCGTATTCAAGGTGATATTCCCGATGCCTATCGGATAGCTTCCGCCCGCCAGCCAGATCGGTCCGAGGGGAGCGCCGGCAACAGTTCCGTCATTGTATTGAACGGTGGCGGAAATCCCGTGCAGACCGGGGATTGTCACATACCTGGCCAGCTCAAAGTATGCCAGCGAGATGCTGCGATGCCGGTCCGGATGGGTATAATCGTAATCCATATCCACAAACCAGAAGGTGGCACCGTATTCATCGGGTTTGAACATTTCCAGGGTGGTCGTCACATACCGGCGCTCCTGAGTGAAATCATAATGCAGTTGTAGATTCTGTGCAATGAGTGTATGCCAGGCCCCGACGACCAGGAGAATAAGTACACCATGCTTTATCACTGTGAGCCTCCTGAATTTTAGTTGGTTTTCTATCCAAAATCGTCTGTGCATCTCGAATGCGGCATTAACAGGAAAAGTATGAGATCTTTAACAATTTTACTACGTGAAATTATATAAATCTGAGTGTAGATCCGATACTTGGGAGAGATTCGATAACCATGAGTGAACTTCCTGTCAGCCGACCAGTGAGTGAATTTCTTGTTTCTTTTGGATATCACATAAATTAGTTTCTATGCATTCTGCTTTAGTGAGTCAGACATGGTGTTAGTGGGGCAAATCGGCTTGTTGCGATGATTGAGCACTAAGAAGGAGGCATGGTTGTGGCAGAGAAAACGTCTGGTCCGGAGCACGTGATACGCAAGGGAGCCTACCCGGAGTTAACTGTGCCGGCGGTGGTGGTCGGATATTTTTTAGGGGCCCTGATCACACTGAGTATCGGTTATGCCAGTCTGATATTGGGCTTTTCCATTGAAGGGTCAGAATTAGCGGCAATACTCGGCTTTGGTATTCTGCGGGGAATGATGCGCCGCAATAGTATCATTGAAAATAATATCAACCAGACGGTGGCCAGCGCCGTGAACGGGGCTTCTGCCGGGATGATGTTTTCGGTGCCGGCCTTGTTTATCCTGGGATACACGGATTTTAATCCTTATTTGCTGGTCCTGGGATGTATTGCAGGCGGGGTTCTGGGTATCGCTTTTATCATCCCATTACGGAAGCAAATGATCGACTACAACCGGCTGGCTTATCCCGGTGGCATTGCCGTGGCAACCATTCTCAAATCGCCGGGAGCCGGGATCAGGAAAGCCATGTACCTCATCGGGGGAGCGGGGTTAAGCGCTCTCATACATTTCATCAGTCAGCTGACGGGCATCGAGAATTTCGCACTGGGTGACCTGATCGGGATGCCCGTCTACATGAACGGTATTTGGTATATTTCTCTCCTGACCATCGGCGTTGGCTTTCTCGCCGGGAAGGGCGGAGTCTACTTTATCATCGGCGGGTATGTGTGCTACTGGATTCTGGCGCCAATTATGTCTGCGACCGGCATCCTTCCGGATCCGGCGACCCTTTCTGCCGCAGATCAATCCATGCCGGAATTTCTCCGGCTCACCTTTTTCCGGCCGGTGGGTATCGGCATGCTGATC
>DATFLS010000336.1:0-5994 GCA_035267465.1 bacterium | reverse complement strand
AAGAAAAGACGGAAATCATAACATATGGATTTCCGGCAGGAGGTGCGTCAAACGGCTGATACACCTTTCTACCCTGGGCGGTTCCCGCTTCCCATACCGATAACCGAATGCAACCCACCCCGGGATGATCTCAACTTTCCGGGAGATGATCTCAGCTCTCCGGGAGATAATCTCAGATCAGAAGAAAATTGTGTTATCACTGGAAGCCATAGTAGAGCACTCAGGGATCAGGTGTGCATCCCGCTCCTTTGTTCAAGGAGAGGGGGCCAGGGAGAGGTCAACCCAACCAATGACACCCGACAAAGCCTGCTCATCAACGCCCAATCCATCCGGTCCGCCTTAGGTGCGCTTCACCGCTCACAGCGCTCATCCGCCCTCCCGCCCCGTCCCAGGCGGCTGTCAGCGGGAGCATCCCGGCTCCCTGCCCACCTGGAAAGATGCTCCGGAACACATTCCACCGGGATGATATGTAACAAATTACACGTGGCTCAATAGGATCTCTGGGAAAGAAGGTGGAGGTTGTTTTTTCGTACTCAATACCGGTGAATCAAAATGCGCTTTGATCATTTTCTCCCCGGAAAAGGCTTTGAAATTTTCCGAAATAATTTTACACTTATCATAGTTTTATTCCGATAAACAGAACTTTTCAGATGTTTCCGTTCCCGGTTACGGGCGTTCCTGTGGTCGGATGCCCGGGAGTGAGTGGAGCGTCGTGATTCGGGACTGAATTATGTTTGGAGTCACCATTATATCTAATGATATAAAAAAAAGAGGGAGATCACGATGAGATTGAAAATGTATGTCATGGCAGTCGTCGTCCTTGTGGGCTTCGGGGCCTGCAACAGCGTTCCGGAGGATTTTGCGGCCTCCGATAAATACCGTCTGGTGTGGAACGATGACCCCGCCAGGACCATCACCATCGCCTGGGACCAGGTGGACTCGATCAGTAATCCTGCTCTCCATTACGGGGAAGCAGACTATGGACGTCAGTACTGGAAATACGGACATACCCAGGTCGCCACACGGATTCGCCGCAACTACGACATGAATACCCATTTTGCGAAACTCCGGGGTTTAACCGGGAACACGACTTATTATTTTGTCATCAAAGATAACCAGGGTGTCAGCAAGAGATACTGGTTTAAAACCGCTCCGGACACTCCGCAGCCATTTACCTTTATCGCCGGGGGCGACACCAAAAGCTCGGGCGGGCCGCTGGAAGCGGGACGAAGCTCCAATCGGGTGGTGGCCAAGCTGCGGCCGTTATTCGTAGTGTTTAATGGGGATTTCACCTCCGGGGACGGCACAAATCCCGAACGGTGGGAAACATGGTTACGCGACTGGCACGAACTGACTACCACCAGTGACGGAAGGATGATCCCCATTGTGCCGGTCCACGGAAATCATGAAAACGGGGATATGGCGAATCTCACGTATATCTTCGATGCGCCCTATCAGGACGATGACAGTACGCAGGTCTATTATTCCCTGTCATTCGGTGAGAACTATTTCCACATGATCCAGCTCAATTCCGAAATCGAGGAGGGGGGATCGCAGAGAGACTGGTTACAGGATGACCTGCAACAACACCAGGGCTATACATTTAAAATGGCCGGGTATCACAAGCCATTTTTCCCGCACACGGCAGGCAAATCGGAACAGCGATATCAATATCGTCAGTGGGCGTATCTGTTTTATCAATATGGTCTGAATCTCTCGCTGGATGGTGATTCGCATATGAATAAAATTACCTATCCGTTGAGGCCGGATTCCACCGGAAACGGCTACATGGGTTTTGTTCGCGACGATGAAAACGGAACCATGTTTGCAGGCGAAGGGAGCTGGGGCGCCAGACCCAGGGCAAACGATGACGATAAACCCTGGACCTTGTTCAGTGGCTCCTACAACCAGGTGAAATGGATCCATGTCTTCCCCGAATCAGCCGAATCGGACGCCCATATGAAAATATTCACGGTGTTGACAGCCGATTATGATGACAGTGAAAATTTAATCCGGTATAACCAGGACATCGAACCGTTAACTGAAGCCAATATGTTCGAGGTGCCTCAGAATATCGCACTTGATATGCCCGAGTCAGGCGCGCAATATGTCAGATATCCCAATGTTGCGGAGAATTAAAGCATTTGAATAGCTCCAGTCGGTCTGTACTGGAGGTGTCGGGATCGAAGGTGATATCAGCTACCGGGCAGTAAGGACAGAGCAAGGTCCTGTTTCCCCTTACGATTGCGGGAGATTTCAAAGAATTTTATAACCTGTCTCTTTCCGGTGAGCAGATACCGATGTGATCAGGAGGAACGAGCCCGAAGGGCCATCAAGGACAGGGGGATTGCGTCTGGGGAATGGAACCGGGTGCACCTCTCTCTCCTTCTTCTCGGGTTGAGTGGAAGTACGGGTACGGTATCCGAGACCGCGGGAATAGGACATCAGAGCGCCCTGAACAAGTATCCCTCGTCACATTTTGTAATCTTTGAAGTTCTGCGTGAAGATCCCGGATACGGGAGGGCGAATCCCGGATTGCTAAGGCAAGATCTCAAAAGTTGCATGGTTTATCTTCCATGTCGACAGTCGACTCGGCTGCGGCCGTTTGATCGGCGGTTCCGAACATCCGGGGGACAAAAAAAGCCCCGCAATCTCTGACAGGAACTTGCGGGGCTTTCGACCGTGGCGCCTCCCCGATTCGAACGGGGGACACGCGGATTTTCAGTCCACTGCTCTACCTGCTGAGCTAAGGCGCCACTATTTCAAATCCAGCAGGAAATATAAAAAGGGGGTCAACAGATTGCAATCATTGATTGGAAAAACTGCGGCGCAACCCGGGGATTCTATTTGTGATATACGTCACATACTTTGCACGAGAGAGAAGATGGCTGGATATTCCTTGCACCCGAAATTCAGGGGACATATTTTCTGAGCGATTGTAGTGAGACTAAACCTCTGAAGTAAAATTTCGACCGCCCCATATTCCGGATGAATAGATGGGAGTTGGATGCACATGGCGCTGGATATACTGATTGTCGATGATAATAAAGACATTTCCGCACTGCTGAGTGATATAGTCAGAATGGAAAATCACCACTCCATAGTAGCCGCCACCGGGAATGAAGCGATATCATTTATTGATAGTCGTCACTTCGATCTCGTGTTCTGTGATATCACCCTGCCGGATATTTCGGGATGGGAGGTGGTGAAACATCTCAGTCAGGTGGCTTCCGAAACGTCGATTGTCATCATCTCCGGACTCGGCGAAGGTGAACAGAGTCAACAGGGTGAATCGTACACCTTTGATATGGTCCTGAAGAAGCCGTTCAAAATCGATGAGGTGCAGGCAGTCCTGCGGCAGTTTTCACCAGAGTGATCCGGCAACTGTCGGTTCTTCGGAATAACCTTCCTTTCTGCGATTCTGGCACAGGCTCCCTCCTGATGGGAAGACGGGTTTCACGGCGTCAGAAAACGTTCCCTCGCTGTCCGCAGAGATCCGTTATGCCCATGCATTTCCCTCGATGGTGCTAACATGCTTGGCGGACTCTCATCGGTCCGGTTTCCTGCATTGGATGCTCGCCCCTTGAATTTGCACTTGACACTCTCAGTGGAGATTTCCTATTTTAGCACTCAATGGATGAGAGTGCTAATAAAGGGTGTGGGCATATGTTTGTCGAGTACAATAACGCAAGCAGTTGTCATAGATTTTCAACGGGAACATTAATAGTAACTTATGACTCAAAAGGAGGAAATTATGGATATTAAACCTCTAGCAGACCGGGTTGTAGTAAGACCCTCGGAGGCTGAAGAAAAGACCGAAAGCGGTATTATTCTGCCTGATACCGCGCAGGAACGTCCCCAGAAGGGCGAAGTTATTGCCGTCGGATCCGGCAAGAAATCGGATTCCGGCGATTCTATTCCCCTGGATGTGAAAGAGGGAGATACGATTATCTACGGAAAGTATTCCGGTACGGAAATCACTTATGGCGGCGAAGAGTACTTGATTATGCGTGAGAGTGATATTCTGGCAGTCATATAACAGAACAGTAAACTTTAAGAAGGTATTTATAAGGAGGATATAGTTATGGCAGCAAAACTCATTTCATATGACTCCACGGCGCGGAATGCGCTAAATAACGGAGTTGAGAAGCTGGCGAACGCTGTAAAGGTGACCCTGGGCCCCAAGGGTCGCAATGTGATTCTGGAGAAGTCGTTCGGGGCCCCGACGGTTACCAAAGATGGTGTGACCGTGGCGAAAGAGATTGAACTGAAAGACCATCTGGAAAACATGGGCGCCCAGATGGTGAAGGAAGTGGCCTCCAAGACCTCGGATGTGGCCGGAGACGGAACCACGACAGCAACCGTGCTGGCGCAGTCCATTTTCCAGCAGGGTCTGCGCAGCGTGGCCGCCGGATCGAATTCCATGGAAATCAAACGGGGTGTGGATGCCGCAGCCAGAGAAGTGGTGGAATACCTCCGGAACGCAAGCAAAGAGCTGCCCGGAAAAGAAGAAATTGCGCAGGTGGGTTCGATTTCCGCCAATAACGATAAAGAAGTCGGCCAGTTGATTGCCGATGCCATGGATAAAGTCGGGAAAGACGGTGTGATCACCGTAGAAGAGGCGAAGACACTGGAGACCAGTCTGGAAGTGGTTGAAGGGATGCAGTTCGACCGCGGATATCTGTCTCCCTATTTTGTGACGGATTCCGATACCATGGAAGCCGTGCTGGAAGACGCCTACATTCTGATCCACGATTCGAAGATCAGTGCGATGAAGGATCTGCTTCCGGTGCTGGAGAAGGTTTCCCAGATGGGCAAACCGTTGCTGATCATCGCGGAAGACGTGGAAGGCGAAGCCCTGGCGACGCTGGTTGTCAATAAGCTCCGCGGCACGTTGAAGGCGGCGGCAGTGAAGGCTCCGGGCTTCGGTGATCGCCGGAAAGCCATGCTGGAAGATATTGCGACACTGACCGGCGGGACTATGATCTCCGAAGAACGCGGGTTCAAACTGGAGAACACCACCGTTGATTACTTAGGCCAGGCCAAGCGCGTGACCATCACCAAAGATGAAACCACCGTGGTGGAAGGGGCCGGAAAAACGGCGGACATTAAGGGCCGTATCAGCCAGATCCGGACCCAGATTGAGGAAACCACTTCCGATTACGACCGGGAAAAACTGCAGGAACGGCTGGCGAAACTTTCCGGTGGAGTCGCTGTCCTGAACGTCGGTGCCGCAACCGAAGTGGAAATGAAGGAAAAGAAAGCCCGGGTGGAAGATGCACTCCACGCGACCCGGGCAGCAGTTGAGGAAGGAATCATTCCGGGCGGCGGCGTCACTTTTCTGCGCGCCATCAAAGCAGTGGATGATTTCGAACTGCCGGGCGATCAGAACATCGGGGTCAAGATCTTGCGCCGGGCGCTGGAAGAACCGATTCGCCAGATCGCAAATAACGCCGGACATGAAGCGTCCATCGTGGTGCAGAAAGTTCGGGAAGCCGATGACGATAACTTCGGGTTCGATGCCTATAAAGAAGAGTACGGCGATCTGCTGAAAGCCGGCATTATCGATCCCACCAAAGTGGCGCGTATCGCACTGGAAAACGCCGCCAGCGTGGCAGCACTGCTGCTGACCACCGAATGTGTGGTCTCCGAAGAAGAGACGGACGATGAAGACGAGGGCGGCGGAGCACCCGGCGGTATGCCTGGTGGAGCCGGCGGAATGGGTGGAATGGGCGGAATGTACTAAATCCCGCGCACACCAACCGGTTTGCAAAAGCGTCCCGATCACATCGGGGCGCTTTTTATTTTCGCTGACCTGACTGGGCGGCAATCCCTCTACAAGTGGCCCTGCTGTTCGTCATCTCTGGGACAGGAACGCGTGGAACTGGTATACCAAGTGCGCGGGCATCTGTTTCAGGTACTCCGGGTGAGGAGCAACGAAGAGATCCCTCCACTCCGGCCCACCTGGACAGCGGCGGGATTCCGGTCGGGATG
>DATFLS010000335.1:0-4936 GCA_035267465.1 bacterium | reverse complement strand
TTCTTTCACTGCCACGTTGAGGTTGATCACTCGATCCAGTACTTCCTCCAACTCGGTGAGTTCATGATAATGGGTGGCGAACAGAGTTTTCGCAGCCACCGACTCGGTGTTGTGCAAGAATTCTGTGACCGCCCAGGCAATCGAAAGGCCGTCATAGGTAGAGGTTCCCCGGCCTATTTCATCCAGGATAATCAGACTGTCTGGCGTCGCATTGTTCAGGATATTCGCTGCTTCGTTCATCTCCACCAGAAAAGTCGATTCACCCCCGGCCAGATTATCGCTGGCGCCAACCCGGGTGAAAATCTTATCGACCACACCGATCGTGGCAGATTTGGCCGGCACCCAGGCGCCCATTTGTGCCATCAGCACAATGAGCCCGACCTGTCTTAAGTACGTGGATTTCCCGGCCATGTTGGGACCGGTCACCAGTTGAATTTGCTGTTCAGAATTATCGGCGCTGTAATCGTTGGCGATAAACTCCTCTCCTGGCGGCAGTAATTCCTCCACCACCGGATGGCGTCCCTCTTTGATGTCAATCCGGTCATCGATGGTGATGTCGGGGCGTATATAATTTCGACGCCGGGCCACCTGCGCCAGCCCGGTGTAACAGTCCAGCTGGGCCAGCAAATCGGCCGTTTCCTGTATAGCCGAGGCAAACCGGACAATATGCTCCCGAATCTGCGAAAACAATTCATATTCCAGCGATTCGATCTGTTCTTCCGCGGTGAGCACTTTCTCTTCGTATTCCTTCAGCTCCTCGGTGATATAGCGTTCCGAGTTCACCAGCGTCTGCTTCCGGATATAATCGTCCGGCACCTTCTCGGTATGCGTTTTGGTCACTTCGATATAATAACCGAACACCTTGTTGTACCCGATCTTCAGCGAAGGGATATCCAGTTTCTCCCGCTCCTGCTGCTGGGTCTGCGCAATCCACTCTTTCCCATGGGAGGCGATCTGCCGGAGATCATCCAGCTCCCCGTTATATCCGTCTTCGATGATACCGCCTTCCTGCAGTTTTTGCGGCGGATCGTCCACCAGCGCCTCATCAATATAGTGAATCAGGTCCGTCTGATCCGGGAAGTGCTCGCGAAATCGCACACAGGCGTCCACTTCGGAATCTGTGAGCAGCCGTTGGATCGGGATCACCTGCTGCAACGTCACCTTCAGGCTCACCACCTCCTTCGGGTTGGCCCGGCCGGTACTCAAGCGGGATAAAATCCGTTCCAGGTCGGTCACCTTCTCCAGGATGTCACGCATCTCCTTGCGAAATGTGTCGTTCTCGTAAAACGGGGCGATCATGTTCTGCCTGGCGTGAATGGCCTTCCGGTCCTTCAGCGGCTGCCCGATCCACTGGCGCAGCCGTCTCCCGCCACCGGCCGTGACGGTTTCATCCAGGATGGAAAGCAGGGTGCCTGCTTGTGAACCCCCCCGGATAGACTCGAACAGCTCCAGATTCCGGATGGTGGCGTCGTCCAGTCCCACATAAAGATCGTCCGACCGGCGTCGGATGTTGGTAATATGCGGTAACTGCTGCTGGTAGTTCTCCTGTATGTAATGTAATATTACCCCCGCCGCCCGAACGCCGAGGCCAAGGTCTTCAATCCCGAACCCCTTCAGGGTGGTGACATTAAAGTACTCCTCGATTTGTTCAACAGCATAGTCGCGGGAAAATATCCAATCTTCCAGATCAGTGAAAATGCCGTGATACGCCGGTAACGAGTGATGAAAGTCATCGAGCTGCTGGTACGGGACAATGCATTCGCTGGGACGATGGGCCGCAATCAAATCCGCCAGGTCTCCCTGTCCGACCTGGGTCACTTGAAACTCCCCGGTGGAGACATCGATGAGCGCAACGCCCACCTGGTCATCATCTCGCACAGCCGCCAACAGGTAATTGTTCTGATTATGCTGCAGATATTGATCGGTCACGGCGGTTCCGGGTGTGATCACCTCCACCACGTCCCGCTTCACCACCCCCTTCGCCTCCTTCGGATCCTCCACCTGTTCGCAGATGGCCACTTTGTATCCGGCCTTCAGCAATTTATGCAGGTGCATTTCCAGCGAATGGTGGGGAAATCCGGCCAGCGGGACTTCGGCCGCCTTGCCATTGGAGCGGGTTGTTAAGGTAATGCCCAGAATTTGGGAGGTGATTTTCGCGTCCTCGTTGAACGTCTCGTAGAAATCCCCCATCCTGAAGAGGAGGATGGCATGCTGGTGTTTCCGCTTAATGGCCTGATACTGCCGCATTAACGGCGTGGTATCGTCTGACTTACTCATATTTTTCATAGATTTTTTCGTTTGCGAACCTCGCCCTCGCGTGTGGTCCAGCCCTCGGCATCTGTGAATTCCAGCAGAGGGATCGCGTACTTCCGGCTTCCGTCAATCAACTGTTTGAAATCACCAACTGATAAAGCATCCTGATCTGTAAAATACTGGTGTAGCTTCTCTTTTAAAACACTTTTTGCGTCCACGTGCAGGTAGAGCTCACTGGTAATCCGTTCCACCTCGCCCTCGTATTGCAGAATTTTCAGGTATTGCCCTAACTCGTTCTCCGAAATGCTCAATCCGTCCTGCATATCTTTAAAGGTCGGAGGACATAATCCGGCATCGAGTATGAACTCCCGGATGCGAGTTTTTGTCTGCTGCTCCTCCGGAGTGAGTTGTATCTCATGGGACGAGAGCTTGATCAGCGGTCCCTCTTCAGCCAGCTTCCCTCCTTCCAGAAGCTGCTCCAGGAGCACTTCGGTTGTCTCGTCAGGCGCCGCAAGGTCCTGGAATAACTGGGATCGCGGATATCCCGGTTCCCTGGGATGGTTTGCATGATATTGTGTGAGCCGTTCAACGGCCTGCGCTTCCAATGATTGCATCACATCCGTCTCAATGTATTTCCTCTCACCTTCCACCACATATGCTGCAAGTAATCCCTCCTCTGTTAAGGTATCCACAGGAGTCCGCAGGTGATCTTCGGAAAAAAATAATTCTTTACTCAGGTCAGCGATCGAAAGGAGCCGGGGTTTCCGGATACGAATCACCGCTTTCACAGCGGCAGGTAACTCTGGTGATGTCAGGAGTTCGAGTATGTCTGTCAGTTCCGGTTTCGGAAGAGATCGTAAGGACTTCGGGTATAAAACCCTCCCTCCGCCGATAGTAACCATAGGGGAATAAAAACGGATAATAAACCGATCAGTGTAGGCAACGACCGTTTGTTCTTCCAGCCGGAATTTCACCACCCCTGTCTCACCGGGCGGGATCTCATCGTTGACGAGGATTGAACAGCGCGCCAGAATCTCGGTTGTCCCCAGGTGGAGGCGTAGACGCTGATTGTGTTCCAGCGGGCGATCCGCAGCATCCAGCATTTCTATGGCCGCATAGAATTCATCTGTTACAGAGAGCCATCCCTGCGCAGATAACTGAACTCCGCGTGTGATCTCTTCCTTGTCGATATCACTCAGATTCAACGCCGCACGCTCACTCATCCCGACCGTTTCCACAGTCCGGCCGTGCGTCTGGATACCCCGGATTTTGGTGAGCCGGCGCTCCGGCGTTACTTCCACCGTATCCCCTGTTCGGAAGGTACCCGAGAGCACGCTCCCCGTGACCACGGTGCCGAACCCCTTCACCGAAAACACCCGGTCCACCGGCAGCCGGGGGATCCCACGGTCCGGGCGCCGGGGCAGCTTTTCCGAGAGATCCAGAATCGCGGCCTTCAGCTGGTCAAGCCCCTGCCCGGTTTCGGCGCTGGTCCGGATCACCGGCGCATGTTCCAGGAAGGTCCCGGTGATATGTTCCCGAATGGTCTCTTCCACCAGGTCCAGCCAGTCGTCATCCACCAGGTCGACCTTACTGATGGCGACACATCCGGCGGACACCTCCAGCAACTGCATGATACCCAGGTGCTCTCTGGTCTGGGGCATCACCCCATCATCCGCGGCTACGACTAATAATCCCGCATCAATGGTGGCGACACCGGTGACCATATTTTTTATAAACTTTTCATGGCCCGGAACGTCGATCAAAGAAATGGCGTCGGTCAGGAAGGCGAACCCGATATCAATAGTGACGCCCCGCTCCTGCTCCTCCTGCAGACGATCCGTGTCCGTACCGGTAAGCGCTTTGATAAGCGCGGTTTTCCCGTGATCAATGTGTCCGGCTGTCCCCCAGATGATCGGCTGCATTATTCGACTCCGATGGCCTCTGCCAGTTCCCTCAGTGCACGGACCACGGCCTCTTTCTGGTCCGGGAGGATCGTCCGAAGGTTCAAATAGCATTCATCCTCAACAATATAGCCGACTATCGGCATCGTCTCCCTGGTGCGCAGCCAGCGCATGATTCGATCGGCAGACCAGCGGTCGGTGCGCGTGAGCACCAGCGCCATACTCGGAATACGCTCGGTGGGCAGCGATCCGCTTCCGGCTTCGGTTGAGGCTTCCCGGAGCTCCAGGCCCAGCAGATCGATCTCCTCGGAACTCAGCTCCCCGAGAATTCCCTCCCCGATCTGATCTAACTCCTCCATCGATCTGGTGAGCAATTGATAGGTCAAATTCCTGGTGGGCAACGTCCCCGGATTGATATAGGCGCCGAGCGTCGCTTCCATGGCTGCGAAGGTGGTCTTGTCACAACGCAGCACCCGGGTCAGGGGATTCACTTTCATGGCATCCAGATACTGTTTCTTCCCACAGATTAATCCCGCCTGCGGTCCGCCGATGAGCTTATCTCCGCTGAACGTGACCACGTCGACTCCGGTCTCGATCACCTGTTCCACGATCGGTTCATGAGGCAGGCCATACTCTTCCAATGGAAACAGCGCACCGCTTCCCAGATCATATAATACCGGGATCTCCTGGGTATGAGCAAGCTCAACTATCTCCGGAAGTTCCGGAGTGGCCGTGAAACCCTGGACACGGTAATTACTGGGATGCGCGATCAGGATCAGCCG
>DATFLS010000334.1:0-5172 GCA_035267465.1 bacterium | reverse complement strand
CTTTTCTCTAAAAACTGTCTTCGATTCATATCGTGATCTCCTTATTGATGTATACCTGTTACACTATTTTACGACACCTGTCATGCACTTCCTGAGTGATCCGGTCATTGGAAAGTCTCGGATACCAACCCGGGCGGGCATTCAGAGTGCAGGCTGAGCTCCTTCCGACATGTCCGCTCGACTAAATGAATGAGCACTCAACATTCTGAAACATACTTAGAATCCTATATTGCTCTCGTCTATCCAGCCATCTGTTGACCAAACAATTGAATCTGTCAGATCCAATCAATCAGTGGCATCAAGAGACCGAAGTATTATATTTCGACAGACCTGCTTCCCTGCCTGTGCGAATTCAGCATCCGGGCATGTTGGATTGCCATCAGGTGGATTCACAGATGCTCAGATTATACTACTAATTTTATTTACTATCAAGAAATGGCGTAAAAAAGGAGTGACCCCACGCCGTGCGGAACTACCAAAATCGCAATCATATAATTATGAGGATCCATCCGATGCTAAGGGATCTCCGGACGCGGCAAAGCGGCCGGCTGTTCCCTGATTAACTTCTCCAGTTCTCCTTTCAACCGTCGTAATCTGTCCGCAATTTTGGTGTTCGGAATCGTTTCCATGGAGCCTTCCAGTCGGGTGATAATATGACGCGCACTTTCCGCGTGGAAGGGCAGCTCCCGGTTCAGATAGACATACACCGGATTTGTGTGGGCTTCCGTTCCGGCGTCTGCGTATGCTCTCGCGGCGATCCAGGTGCTCTCGTTCACCGGGAGCGAATACTGCATATGATAGTGGGTTTTGGGCTGGGGGAAAAAATCGCGGACGATCACCCGGCCGTTGGCAATGAGCTCAACATACTCTACCGGATACTGGGGGCTGATCATGTGTACGGAAATCGGCAGGGTCGTTTCCGACCGTCCCTCGTAAGAGAGCAGCGCCCCCGGTCGCTTTCCATCAACATTCAGAAAAAGCATCGGACCGCTGGTCGCAAAACTTTTCCCCTCGGAAACCAGCTCCATGAATCTGCGGGGAGAAGGCGCCGTATCGCTCCGGACATACGTGATCTCGCTGGCCAATTCTCTGGTATACGGAAAATCGCTGGCGCCATTAATGGGAATCCGGTACCCAACGTTCAGGAAATCGTACCATCCGTCCAGTCCGAGGCTTCGGTACCCGCCGAACTGCAACAGCTCGAGAAAATCCATCTTATCTTCGAGCAGGAGGGCATCGGCTTCCTGACGATGATAACCTCCGTGAGCAAGCCCGATATATCCTCCCATTTGATGCACCTGGTCAGCGATAAATGCCAGTGAGGGGGAACTATTTATATCGGCGGCTACCCCGTTCGCCGGAATGTACTCCGGAACCTGAAAAATTAACACGTGGCCCAGAGAGCCGGGACGATACTCCTGCCCTGAACTCAAATAGTAGATTCCCCGGTTGGCGTTCGATTGATCACCCAGGCCTGTTGCCAGCTGGGGGAAGGTCTCATACTGCTTTCCCATGGCATACCCGGTGGTATTGTAGGAAAGAATATAGGAATACCGGCTATCCCTGGAAGAAAGGACGGTGAATAAGGTATCATCGTTCGCGCCGGTTCGTCGCATGTGCACATGGGTGTCTCCCGAATACCAGCCCCGGGCAGCCATATCAATGGACCGCTCCATTTCGACGCCGACTTGTACGGAATCGTTCGGGTCCAGGCGAAGTGAAACCGCTTCCGGACGATATTCATACCCCTTTCGAACTTCTATCCTGCACTTTCCCGGCGGCACTCTCACTTTAAATTCCCCATGGGTATAAAAATAGTAGTCCAATAATCGGAACCGGATCGGACCTTTATGCCGGTTGGCACTGTATCGCAGGCCATATTCGGCATAGGGATTGTCAACCGGTTCCTGATCCCCCTGATTGACAGCCACCGTGGCGCTGATTCGTTTGCCGGTGGCGGCATCTGTAATCGAAACCTTCACCACAGCGGCATCGGGACCAGGATCGATAACGGGAGGCGGGTCGGGATACCCCTCATCGATCATGGGAAAATAGTGAGAATACAGAGGAAGGGTACTCCCGGCAAACGCCAGGAGAACAATGAACCGCAGGAATATTCTTTTCATAAATTCGCTCTGAATTTTTTTATCATTTCGCCCAGGTTATCCTTCAGTCCAACGAAGTACGCCGAACCTGTGAGCATATGGTGAGTGCTGCATCACGGCGATAGAATCGTGTGGGACTGGTCTCTTTCTTATATAAATATTAAATCTACACCCGCACTAATATTCGAACTCGATCAGCGAGAGCCATCCGGTAAACTGAGTATACAAGGATAATCTATTATTCGCAAGCGGTGCTGATCTCTGCCGGGAGATCCGGCCAATTGGGCAAAATGTCCAGAAACCAGAGCAGGCGAAAAGTGCATCGATTCCGTCGAATATTCATATTGTTGGAGATCAAGGCGGGAGTACTGTATGAGAGTGATGTCTCTGCACGTGGTAAGACTGGTGGGAAATAAGATAGGGCGGCACGCGGGGTACCGCCCTATCTTGTGCCCTCATGTTGCTGTTTGGAGGAGGAGGGCTAGCCTTACTAGAAGTCCAGGCTGACCGAATAGACGTGGACTGCGTCAAACAACGTTTCTCCGGTGCCTTTAAAGGCATAATCGACCTGAACGGCGCCGATTGGCAGGTTCACGTTCAGGCCGCCGCCCAGGCACAGCCCCTCCGAAGAGTAATTGAACTTATATCCGCCGCGCACGAAAAACATATCCCGCAGCGAATATTCCAATCCCACATTGATCCTTTCAGTCCAGTCTCTGGGATGGAGATAATCCACCCGGAGGTCGAGCCCCATATCGTTCATCGGCTGGTTGAGCAGGGAGAATACATCGCCTGCCACACCAAAACGGAAGTTGAGCGGGATATCATAGGTTTCCCGTTCATACTTCACTCCGGGACCGAAATTCCGGAAGCTCATTGCCAGCGACAGCCCGCGAAATCCGGTATCATAGATGGTGCCGACATCAAAGGCCACTATCCCCATTTTCGCGTCATGCGCTTCCTGCACCCATTGACCCTCTTCATTTCGATAGGCCACCATTGAGCTGAAGCCCGAACCTAACAGGTCCTGGTGGGCATATTTCACCTGGCCACCCACCGAAAACTGTTCTGAGATCCGGCGGGCATAGGCAACACCGATCACCCATTCGGACGGATTCAGCTCCCCGATATCACTATAGCCCGCTTCATTGGTTCCATTCAGCGCGGTCGCCTGGATAGGATCGCCGTAATTATAGTTCATGGCACTGATACCAAAGGCGCCCAGCTGGCCGAAGTTCATCACCAGTGCCCCCGACTGAATACTGGTATCCATGAGCCAGTTCATATTGCCGAACATTACCGTGCGGTTTTCCACATAGGCAATCCCTGCCGGATTATAGAACAGCGCGGAGGCATCGCCTTTCATGGCGATACCGGCATCGGCCAGGCCCATGGTCCTGGCTCCGGCCCCTCTGGACAGGTAGGGCATTGAGGCCTGTCCACTTCGCTTGAATCCCAGCAGATCGTCAATCCGCTCGGGCCCCGAAGCTTCCTGGTCCTGCCCGAACAGAGGGACACTCTGGGACAGAGCAAATATGATGAATAACGAAACTGTTATGAATTTTCTCATTGGTTCTTCTCCCATGTATGGCATTCAGAATTATATCTCAGCATGAATTCGAATCCTCCGTGCTGCTGGTTATCGAACGATGACAAATTTTCCTTTTGCCACCTGACCTGAGAGATCACCCGAGGTCGCTTCGATAGTGTAGAAATACACTCCGGATGCCGGCCAGAGATTGTGTTCGGTCAGCATCGGCCACCAGCGTTCATCTCCGCTGCCATCAGTGTGATTCAGGGTGCGAACCAGATCACCCACCGAATTGTAGATCTTGATCTCACACTGTGCCGGGAGATTCACGAACATGAGTGTATTCTGTTCCCGAAAGCCGCCGGAGAAGTTGTATCCGCTTTCGCTTGGATACGTATTGCCGAGATACGTGTTACCTCTGAGGTTATAGGGATTCGGAACCACTCGCACCTCATCTACCCAGTTATCCTGCTCTTCCGGCGGTCTGAAGGGTACCACTTCCTTGTTCACACGGGAAAAGAAGTGCGGACTCTCCAGCCCGGTATCTTCGTCAAATGCGGTCACATAATAGTAGTAATTTGTGCCGCGAGTTAATCCCTCATCCGCATAGGAAGTTTCCGTGGTCTCCTCCACGATTTTTTCATACAGGCGGGCATTGTCAATGCCGCCCTGGGCACGATAAAGATTATAGGATTCTGCGTCAGCGACCTCATCCCAGGTGATGGTTACCTGTTCCGGACCCGGTGTCATCAGGACGTTGTCCGGCGGATCCGGCGGGAATTCAGCCAGAGCATAACCGCTTTCGTACAGCGCCTCTGCCCTTGCAAACCGGGCGAACAGACTATCCCGGCCGCCTTCAAAAATTTCCTGCCGTGCCATTGCGGGATCAATACCTTCACTTCCGCCTGAATCAACATACTTTTTGGCTTCAATACCCAACTCAATGGCTCTTTCTTCGGGAATGGAGCCGGTGCCGAATGCCACTACCACCTTAATGGAGTCATCCGGATCGAGTGTGGTATACGGCCCGACGCCGAATACCGGATCATAATGCGGCTGGGCGGTAGGTACTTCCTGATAAGGATCATCCGTATGATCGGCTTGATACATAGGATCGCCGTCTTCACCCGTCATCCATTCCCAGGCTGTCTGCATGGTCCCGATTTTTTCGGCTGGCGATAACATACTTTTATATTCCATATACCGGAAGGTGGCCGGCTGATTGGGATCATCTGCGGCCGTACCAGTATTCTCAGGACCATCCGAGATATAGAAGAATGCGAAGCCGTTCACTTCCGGCGCTGTAAACTCTCCGGTGGGAATTTCGGCCTGTCCGGTTTCCAGCGGACCACCCCGGGGATCGAACTGATCGTTACCGGGAATATCGTTAGCATCCCCGTCCCAGGTGTAATATATCCGTTGAGTCTGATCGTATCCTACTAACCAATCCACCTGGCCGTCATATTCTTCGCGATCCCCAAAATCCGCCCAATCGGAGATATCCGCAAAATTATGTTTGATACCCAGCCAGAAATC